>DATNRD010000077.1:0-7817 GCA_036703665.1 Candidatus Obscuribacterales bacterium | reverse complement strand
CGTAAGAGGATGACATGTGCACGCAGTTCACTGAAGATTTGCTGCAGGAGCCACCATTGATAGCCCTCAACATCCGTTCGCCATTGAGACCAAGCCGGCTTGCTGCGGTTATCTTCGTAATTGTATCCGCCGTCATAGTGCCGCTGTCCGGGCGGTGCGAGTCGGCAGCCGACAGGCCGGCTGCTCGCGGGAGGCCTCCCCAGGCGCAGCGGGAGGCGGCTGGCACATCGAGCCAGTTTTACGAGCGCGCCGCGAAGGCTTATCTGGACAAGCGATTCGGGGACGCAGCCAGCTACCTGCAAACCCTGCTTTCCAGCGACCCCAGCCATGCCAAAGCCCACAATCTTCTGGGCAAGATTTACCACCGCCAGAACAAGCTGGATCTGGCCATCGCCGAGTATCAAAAGGCGCTGGAGCGCGAGCCGGGGCTGCTGGAAGCCAGATACAACCTGGGCATCGCCAACTTCGACAACGGAAACACGAAGGAGTCCGAAAGATTGCTGGAAGAGGTCGCCCGGCAGGATCCCCGCAACGGCGAGTGCTGGTACAACCTGGCGTTGTGCTACGAGCGCCAGAAGAAAATGGACCGGGCGCTCGATGCTTGCCAGAAGGCACTCAAGCTGGAGCCGAAGAACGCCACCATTCACTACAGCCTGGGGCGCCTGTACCAGCAGCAAAACCAGCTCGATCAGGCTGTGGCGGAATACAGGGCGGCGCTGGCGCTCAAACCGGATTACGTGGAGGCTCATAACAACCTGGGGGTGGCCTATGCAGCGATGGGCAAGTTTCCCGAGTCCATAGCCGAATATCAGGCGGCGCTCAAGATCGACCCCAACTATCCGGAGGCTCAGAGAAACCTTGGCTATGCGCAAGCACACTTGAGCCTGGGCATCACATACTTCAACCAGGGGCAGTACGACAAGGCTTTCGAGGAGTACAGGAAGGCGCTCAAGATTGACCCGAACCTGGCGGATGCCCACTACAATCTGGGTGTGCTCTACCAGCAACAGGGACAGCTAGAGCGGGCCGTAGGGCACTATCAGGCGGCCATCCGGCTCGATGCAAAGAACCCCAGGGCGCACAATAATCTGGGTGCTGCTTATTCGAAGCTGGGCAAGGCCGATCTCGCCGAGGCGGAATACCGGCAGGCGTTGCATCTCAAGCCGGATTACTTGGAAGCAAAACAGAACCTGGAAACACTGTTGCGCACTACCGGCGGGCGCGCCCAGTAGGCGATCAGTCCGACGGAAGGCGCACCGGTGCGCTTATGATCGGCGATCCTCGCCTGGGCGGATGAATGACGACGGCTGCCCACAGCTCGCCCCGGCTGTCGCTGCGCTCAGGCGGTCGGTAGGATCTGAGCGGCAGCTGCCACGAATGCTCCAGCTGCGCATTGTCTGCTGCCCCCGCTCTCCCTTTTATAGCCGGCTCAATCCCGGTTTCGATGATCCTGGGGTTGGACACAGGCACCGGAATTGGCCCGGCAATCGGCTCGACGCCCGGTCCGCTGCCCACTACCAGCGTCATGTGCGCCCCCGGCACGGGACAGTTAACCTTTAACTTCGGCGCCTTGCCGCTTTTATCTATGGTCAGCAAACCGGACGTGACCGGCACGATCCGGTTGGGCGGCGACGGGGTCACTTTTTTCTTTTTGATCAGGTAGTCAGCCAGCACCTTTGACAAGCGGTCCTGCGTGCGGCTGACATCGGCTGCGGCGGAGAATTCGTAGCCCTCGCCGCCATTGAAGGTGAAGTCGTTCAGCGCAATCTTGTATGGCGCGTCCGGATTCAGCTCTTTCCAGGAGCCGTCCGGTGCCTTTGCCAGGACGAAATTGATTCTGTTGCCGGCCGGGCGCGCCGGTTCGTAAGCAATTTTCAAACCGTGCACATCGAGAAACCTTGCGCCCAGGATGCCGGAGAGGCTGTATTCGAGCGCCCTTGCCAGCGCCGAACCCTTCACGGTGGCGAACATGAGGCGGTTGTCGAACGGCAGCACCTCCTCGATTTTCTCCATGGTCACAAGACCCCTGTCAATGCGCGCCCTGATGCCGCCGCGATTCTGCAGGGCGATGGTCGCACCGTATCTGGTGCCAGCATCGGCAAGCGCATCGCACACGAGGTCGCCAATCGGGGAGTCCCAGGGATATCTACTGAAGCGATTATCGAAATCCCCGAGTGCTACGCCGGCGACGGTTTCCCTGAGAGAGGCAATCGGTCGCCCTTTTTCCTCGAGGTAGCGCTTTACGTCGGGGGTCTGGGGCACCGCCGACGTGATGTTTATCAAGCGCGATCGGGTGCCGGGAAAGACTAGCCGGCCCCGGTGATCGAACACCAGCTCGAGCTTTCCGAGAGCGCGGCCGTAACACCCCGCCTGCACGATGATCGCGCGGGAACCGTCCGCGTGCCCGACCACGATCGGCTTGTTCAAGCGGGTGTGGCTGTGGCCTCCCACAATCGCATCTACCTCGGGGATGGCCTGAGCCAGCTGTTTGTCCCGCTCGAGTCCGGCATGCGTAACCAGCACTATTTTGTCCACTCCCTGTGCGGTCAAGCGCTCGACTTCTTCTTTGATGGGCGCTATCCAGCCGGACTCGTTGCTGCCGTCGACGCCTTTGACTCGCACGGCCCCGGTCTTCAACGACATGGCCACGAGATCTGGCGTGACGGCACCGACAAAGCCGACCTTTTGACCGCCGAACTCCTTGACCACTGAGGGCTTGATGATGGCCGCCAGTCCGGGCAGCGCCGATGCGTCTATATTGGCTGATAGGACATCGAACCGGGCGGCCTTCAGCTGTTTTTCCAGATTTTCTGGGCCTTCGTCGAATTCGTGATTGCCTATGGTGTAGAGGTCGTAACCAAGCTGGTTCAACAGGGAGACCTCTACTTCGCCGTGGTAGAGCTTGAAAAAGGGCGTGCCTTGAAATATGTCGCCGGCATCGACCGTGACGACATTGGCAGTCGACTTGCGGATGGCACGGATGAGATGAGCGATTCTGGCCATGCCGCCAACAGACTTTCCCCGCTCTTCGAAGGGCTCGTCGTGCGCGTGCAGGTCATTAGTGTGTAATATGGTTAGGACGAGTCCCGGCTCTTTGCTTGCCTGCTGCGATTGGGCGTTCGCCTGACAGATAAGGAGAAACAGGGCAATGATCGCTGCGCGCATCACGCACATTCGGCCTGGTGTCTTAGCTGGCGCGGTCGTCCTTCTCACGTCTGCCCCTGTGGTAAGCGGATGGTGCACTATTATCGCGCAAGCGCAGATGCCGAATGTAAGAGAGGTGCAGACAGACTTTGTTCCCGAAACCGGCTGCCCGGTGAGCATAAGCTCGGCGAAGACCGAGTTCGAGATTGATCCGTTCGGAGCGCCCCTCGCCTCGAGAATATACGTAACCTACAGGAACGACAGCGCCAAGGCCGTGTCCGGCGTCAAGTTCCGCATCCGTTTCGCCGACGCCGGCGGCGCCGACCGGGGGACGTTCCAGGCTGCCCATGCAGCGGTCGTCGGGCCGGGATCGACGGGAACGGAGAAGTGGCGGCACGAAAAGGTCGACCCGAGAGCCAGCCAGATCAAGATTCGAGTGCTGATGGTCAAGTTCACGGACGGAGACCTCTGGCAGAGCTCGAAGCTGCCGGAGCCGGTCGGTTCGCCGCAACCGCCGGCCCAGTGAGGATTTAATTAAGCCCAAATTAATCTCGGCGCGCCCGATCTGCCGCCTTTTCAAGAAGTCGCCATATCGATTTGGGGTGTATCGTATATGCACCACGGACAAAAGGACCTGATCCCGGAACTGCATCATGAGTTCCCCGGCTCACACTCTATGCGGCGCTATCGCAGCCCTGGCGGTTTGCTTCCTGCTGGTCTGGCTCAATTGGCTGCAATTGCTCATCGTTTTCGGCATCGCCGGCATCGGCTGGGGGATATGGAGCTGGTTGTCGGAGCCGGAAACGAGGCCCAGCAAGGAGCGGTCGCCGTATGCCGCTCGCCGGAAGTCAGAACCCAGGTCTGCGGCAAGGTCCCGGGTAGTGCGCAGCGGTAACGTCTATCAGTTTCCAAGGTACAATCTGCGCCCCGGCACTGCCGGCGACTGGTCCGAAGCCGTCGATTGACGTTTCTTGACGTACGGGCTGCTCCCAATTGCATGGGATTATGCACACACCCTGTGGTGTGGATTGCTGCGGAAGGCTGTGAATAATCGGGTTTTACGTTCGGTTGTCGCCAGGCAGCAGACCGTTGGGTTATCCTGGGGCCAATGCCGTGCAGTTACGCTGGGTGTGCGGGCATCCTGCCCGCTCCAAAGCAGGTGAGACGCCTGCGCTCCCGGGGTCGCGAACCAAATCCGTCTTAATGGGACCACCATCGATCCAGGGAAGGTAAGACGCCCTACGAGCAAACAACAGGGAGAACGCCGCCTGTGCCAGAGCTGCCGGAAGTCGAGACTGTTCGCCGCGGGCTCCTTATGGATCTCCCGGGAGACACCGTCCTGCGCGTGCAGGTCCTGCGCCCCGATTCCATTGGCTGCCCAGGCTGGCGCGAGTTCTGCCGGGCGATGGCGGGACACACCTTTCAGGGCATCGGCCGGCGTGGCAAATATCTTCTTTTTGACCTGGATCGGCACGCAGGACTGGTTGTCCACCTGCGCATGTCAGGAAGGCTGCTGCTCAGGGAGGCACCGGCGCCGGCTTCTCATTTGCGCGTGCGGATGATCTTGTCCAGCGGGCGGGAGCTGCACTTCGAAGACATGCGAGTTTTCGGGCGCTTGTGGTACGTCCGTCCTGGACAAAGCTGGGAAGCAGTGGTTCCGGCGCTGGCCGAACTGGGCGCCGAGCCGCTCGACGGGCTGAGCGGTGCTCAGCTGGCGGCGGCGTTTGCTAGGAAGTCGCAACCTGTCAAGTCTGCCCTTCTCGATCAGCGCCTGGTCGCCGGCATCGGGAACATCTATGCCGACGAGTGCCTGTTCAGAGCAGGGATCAACCCGCTGCGCCCGGCAGGTGATCTTAGACCCGGGGAACTCGACCGGCTCGCCTCCTGCATTCAACAGGTGCTTACAGAAGCGATCGACCTGGGCGGCAGCACCTTGAGAGACTACACCGACAGCCGCGGTGTCAACGGCAACTATCAGGAAGAGTCGTGGGTCTACGGGCGGGCAGGCGAGCCCTGCCGTTCCTGCGGGACGCCCGTCACCCGAGTCAAGCTGGCGGGACGCTCGGCACATTTCTGCTCGCGTTGCCAGCCTTGCAAGCGCGCACGGGCAAGGATAAGCGGCCGGCGCGCATAGCTCTTTGCAAGCAGCTGGGTGCTTTACGGGTTGATGCCGGGCGATGGGGATCTGCTCAAATTGGGTATAGCCAGGGTGACCTATGAGCTGCGCAAAGGTCCGATAACATGCCGGAAGAGCTCATCATCGACACACAATCCCTGCGCTGGTATCACTTCGATGATCCCGAGGATCCGGAGCTGACCATCCTGGCACCGGAGTTCGACCTGCACCCTCTCTCGCTGGAAGACTGTGTCAGTCCGTCCCAGCGTGCCAAGATGGACGACTTCGGCAGTCATCTGTTCTTCATCCTGAACACCTTGCACTTCAATGTCGAGGACGAGATCTTGATCATCGGCAAACTCTGCGTGTTTGCGGGCAGCGATTTCGTCATTACGGTCAGCAACGGTAAGAGCCGGACCGTGGACCATGTGAGAGCCCGCATAACCGCCGGTCATGCATATACCGCCTCCGACGAGCTCGTGCATGCTCTTATGGACTTCGTGTGCGACCAGTTTCAGCCATTGATCGATCAGATATCGGATGACATCGGCGAGCTGGAATCCAGGGTCTACGAGCGCCCGGACCCGGCGGCTTCCATGCGCGCTTTCGGCATCAAGCGCGTGCTTATCTCGCTGCGACGAGTGGGAGCCGCTCATCGCGAGATCATCAACAAGCTGCTCCATCGCGATCCACCATTTGTAAGCCAGAATCTAAACCTTTACTTTCGCGATATCTACGACCACATAGTACTGGCTCTGGAGTTGATTGAAAGCAACCGCGACCTGGTGCTGGGCATCATCGACGTCAATCTCTCCGCCACCGCTCACCGCACCAACGAGATCGTGAAGGTACTGACCATGTACGCCACGATCTTGTTGCCGCTCAATCTTGTCACCGGCTTTTTCGGCATGAACTTTCACTATATGCCGCTTCTCGACGAGAAGTTCGGCGTGCCGCTGGTGTGCGCCGTGATGCTGATTACCACTTATCTGATTTCGCGTTACCTGGCCACACGCGAGTGGTGAGCCTCGGCGATCCCTGGGGGCGCGGGCGTCCGTGCGCTTTGAGGGGCGGCAGCGTCCACACGCGCTCTATTGCGAGGAAATACTGGCCAGCAGCTGCTTCTGGGCAGGGTGCGAGCCGAGCCAGTTTATCTTTCCTGACTTGAGGTCGCGGATGGCCCCTACGACAAGCACCTTGTTCTCCTTAACGGCCGCCCGGATGCTCGGGCTGCCCTTAAGCAGGTCTTCGATCGACTTCCAGACGTTTTCTTCGATGGCTGCCTCGGCCAGCGCTTCACCCGACAGGGCAGGCTTCTTCTTTCGAGCCGCCTCGACAGCCGGGCGAATCTCCTCGATCAGCTTGGGCAGGCTGCCGACCAACTGCCCGCCCGAGGCTGCCGCATGCACGGCACCGCATTTGGTGTGGCCGAGGACTACTACCAGCGGCGTCTTCAAGTAGTTCACGCCGTATTCGATGGAAGCCAGCTCCGCCATCTGGCAAACGTTGCCCGCCACCCGCACGATGAACAGGTCACCGAATGCCTTATCGAAGGCAACTTCCACCGGCACCCGCGCGTCTGAGCAGCCAAGGATGGTGGCAATCGGCTTCTGCCCCTCAACGGCTGTCTTCAGGCGCCTGACTGGGTCGATCTTCGGATACTTCTGGATGCCCTGCAAGTAGCGGTTGTTGCCTTCTTTCAGTTTTTCCAGTGACTCCTCGGCGGCCGGGCGGCTCATGGCCGGGGCTGCGATCAACAGGCAGAGAGCCGGGGACAACAGAGATCTCAGCGACATGGTTTCACCTCTCTTGTGCTGGAGACGACTCGCGGAGCTACCGGGCGCAATTATCCCAGGCATGTCGCAAATTTGTACGGCCGAAACAGGGACCGGCTTATTGACAACGCGCGCCGGGGCGCGAGCGGGCGGGTTGTTAGAACTGGAAGTAGAGGAATCGATTGGCCTGGTCCGGAAGCAGGGCCAGCATTATGAAAATCAGGAACGTGCAATAGCAGGCCTGCAACCACCGTGGGGCGCGGCTCCAGAGGCGCACGTTCCTTGCGTACTCGGAGAAGATATGAGCGATGATGAGTCCAATCAGCATAAACGGCGTAAGCGGCACGCTCAACGGCATGCGCGACGTGAGGAAGGCCAGGTGCTGTGTCGGTATGAGCTCCCACAACTGCATCATGCGCCCGATCATGTAGAGCGCGGTAGGAATCGTATCTGCACGGAAGAACACGAAGCTCACGCAGAAGGCGTGGAAGGTGATGAATATAGCCAGGCAATGCCACAGTTTGGACTTTACGAAGTTGCCCAGCCATGTGAAGCGCTGGTAGAGCCTCATCCACTCCCGATGCACGATCAGGCTCATGCCTTGAAAGGCCCCCCAGGCAACAAAGTGCCACGCGGCTCCATGCCATAGCCCGGCCAGCGACGTTGTAAGAAGCAGATTTCGGTAAATGAGCGGACGGGAGCAGCGGGAGCCGCCCAGCGGAATGTAGACGTAGTCGCGGAACCACAGCGAAAGCGAGATGTGCTGGCGGTGCCAGAGCTCT
>DATNRD010000076.1:0-10547 GCA_036703665.1 Candidatus Obscuribacterales bacterium | reverse complement strand
ATAACGAGAATCAGGTCATACGATTCTTCCGCTAGCCGCCCGCTGCAGAGCATTCCCTGGCTGTTCCGTCTCTCAATTGAACTTTTTCGTGTGCCGGTCGTACATGGGTAAGGAAGCACTGAATGCTGCCTTGGCTTCACGTCTGTCCGGAGGAAGTGGGCATGGGAAAGTTCGTATCAGCGATTTGCATGGTTTCCCGCTCGATCCAGCCGTTACTCGATCTGATATTCCCGGAGCGGTGCAGGGCGTGCGGTTCCTGGTGCAGTCACCAGGGCTCCGGGGAAGCCGCGACGCGTGCCGTTTGCAGAGAATGCTTTCTGAAACTATCTGGCACGTTCTGTCCGGCTGAATGGCTCAGCCTGTCTGCCGACGAAGCTTTCCAGATAGTGAGTGGGACGGTCTATTGCGGGCTGGTCAAGAAGCTGATCTACAAGCTGAAGTACGACGGAGATCGCGCGCTGGCCTACGATCTGTCTTTGCTGCTCGAGCGTGCCTGGGGGCGGCTGTCGGCCCAATGCCCGGTCGGCAATGCTGTGCTTATTCCAATCCCGCTCAATTGGCAGCGCCAGCAGCAGCGGGGTTTCAATCAAGCCGAACTCATGGCAAGATGTCTGGCTGAAGCTGTCGATCTCCCTGTAGATGTGCAAGCCCTCCGGCGCATCAAGAACACGGCTCCGCAGCACGGGCTAGATCGCCTGAGCAGGAAAGCCAATCTCAGCGGGGCTTTCGAAGGCGACCCGCGGCGAATCCAAGGGCGGTTCGTCATACTTGTAGATGACATTTACACTTCCGGAGCCACCCTGGTCGAGGCAGCGTAAACCGTGCGCCGTTGTGGAGCCACGAAGATCTGCGCTCTCACTGTTTCCCGCGCGCTCCTGTCCGGCCGTGCTCAGCGCGGGCAGAACTAACATCGTGGCGGGATCAGCGTGAAGCTTCTCTCGGGAAGACCTTAGATGACGAGCTTGTCAGAGCTGCCCGATCGGGATTGCCCGTGCGCTGGCGCTTCAGGGTGTTTGCCTTGCAGGTTATCCGATATCGGATAACCTGCAAGGCCCGATTGTCTGGTCGTTCAAAACCAGGCGCTCCCCAATTTGCCTGCCGCCGCATCACCGGCAGTCCGTGATTTGCACCTGCCGTTTGAACTTTATTCCTCTTGACTTCGTTTGTATGTTCAGGGGACGGTGGGTTTTTTATGCGAAAGGAGGTGAATGGTGTATGGGGAAATCACATCCTGGCGGCAAATCAGCAAGTGGGCATACTGGTGGCGGGGACGCCAATCTGGCGCGCGCATGGCGCCGATTCAGGTCTCGATTTCGCACTGACCAAGATTGCCTGGAGGTTATCTGCAGGGCGCTACAAGAGGCAGGCATGGCTTATTGCCGCGGTTGCGGTAACAGGCATGTCGAGCGACGGTACGGACGACGAGTGGCTAAGTGCCTGGCTTGCAACAAAAGATTCTCGGTGACGGCCGGTACATTCTTCGATCACATGCGAACGCCCAGAGCCTGGATGGCAGCTATGTGGCTGATCGGACATGGAGTTCTCATCAGCTCTGTGGCATTTCACAAGCTTGTGGGCATTACACAGTCCTCCGCACACAACTTACTGACCAAGATTAGAATGGCTATCCAGAGTGAGATGCCGCATGACTGCCTGGCCATTAGCTCCAGGGTGTTTAGCGAGATTTTTACCCAGCGCAGTCGACAGACTCCCGCGAGATCTCATCCGCGTGCGGAGCAAGAAGAGTTTGACACACAGGAGTTCGAACGTAGCGCCGGCGCCGTATGCGGCCAAGGAGGGGAAGAAGGCAGGGACGCGTCAGACCGTGTGCCTGTGCCTAGCAACCTGCCGGTTCCACCCGCTTATCCGGAAGAGCAGCTGCACACAGCTAGAAAGACCGAGTCTTCGGCTGGCCAGCCGGGGGACAACCTGTCCCCTGAAGAGCACAGAGTTTACGAGCTGCTAAAGGGACAAGACCTCGCCTGTGACGAACTGATCCAGCAAACGGGATTTCCTGCCGGTGCGGTGTCCGCAACGCTGGTGCTGCTGGAGATGGCCGGGCTGGTGGAGAGGCTGCCAGGCGCTGTCTACACGCGGCGAAACGGCACTGCATCTGAATCGCTCCCTGCCCAACCGGCGGAGATCGAAGCGCTATCCTCTGATGACAAGAAAGCAGTCGATTCGTTCAAGAAGACGATAAGGCGGGTCTTCTTTGGTGTGAGCCGCAAATTGCTGCAGCCGTACCTGGCAGCATTCTGGTGTTATATGGACAGAGCAAGGTGGTCAGCCGACGCACTCTTCAGTACGTGCATTCGCGCCGGTCCACTGAGTTACAAGGACATGCTGGAATATGTTTCTCCGCCGCTGGTCAAGCTTAGGTTGCAGGGTGCACACTACACGGGCACGCACCTTGTAAAAGTCGAAGCCTGTCCTTATGCGCAGTGAGCGTTTAGCGGTCACGCCACAGATTTGAGCGCTTCGCTGAAAGCGCCAACGGTGTCCTCTATGTCCTTATTGGTGTGCACCAGCGAAATGAAAGCACATTCGAATTGCGAAGGCGGCCAGTAAATGCCTTTTCCCATGAGCTTTTTCCAGACTTTGGCAAAGGTGCCGGTGTCACATGTTTGAACGGAGGCCAGATTGTCGATTTTCTCCTTGGTGAAAAAGACGCAGACTATTCCGGTGATGGACTCCACGCGCATTGGCACGGGGGACTTGCTCTCCAACTCTTTGAGTCCTTCCACGAGCTTGTTGGTTCGTTGACCGAGCTGGTCGTAAGTTTGCGGAATTTGAAGCATCTTAACCTGAGCCAGACCTGCTGATACGGCCAGCGGGTTTCCCGATAGCGTGCCGGCTTGATAAACAGGGCCCAGTGGGGCCACCATTTCCATAATGTCTTTGCGCCCACCGTAAGCGCCGATTGGCAGACCACCACCGATGACCTTGCCCAGGCAGGTGAGATCGGGCTTCACATCAAAACGCGCTTGCGCACCGCCAAGAGCTATGCGAAAACCGCTGATGACTTCGTCGAAGATAAGTAAGGCACCATTTTTGGTGGTAAGCTCGCGCAACCCCGCGAGAAAACCTTCCTTGGGCAGGATCAATCCGGCGTTTGCAGCAACCGGTTCTACGATGATTGCCGCTATCTCCTTGGCATGCTTTTCGCAGGCCTTCTTGACGGACTCCAGATCGTTGTAGGGCAGTGATATCGTCAGCTTACTCAGCTCTTCTGGAACGCCAGGTGAGCTGGCAATGCCCAGCGTGGCCAGACCCGAGCCAGCCTGTATGAGGAAAGAGTCAGCGTGCCCGTGGTAGCAACCGTCGAATTTGATTATCAGGGAGCGCTTCGTGAAGGCCCGTGCCAGACGGATAGCGGACATACATGCTTCCGTGCCGGAGTTCACCAGGCGCACCATCTCCATGCTCGGCATGAGCTTTGCGAGCAGCTCGGCCATCTCCACCTCGGGTTGGCAGGGAGCACCAAAGCTGGTGCCCCTCAAAAGCGCATCCTCCAAGGCGTCCAGGACGCGCGGATGCCTGTGACCGAGAATTGTTGCCCCCCAGGAGCCCACGTAGTCGATGTACTGGTTTAGATCGACATCCCAAATATAAGCACCATCGGCTCGATCGATGAAAACCGGCTCCGAGCCGACGGCCTTGCAGGAGCGGACAGGCGAATTGACCCCGCCAGGGATCACCTTTTGTGCGCGCTCGAAGAGCCGCTGGGATCTGGAGACCGCTAAGGTCTTCTCGGTCATGGCCTGTGTCCTCGCCATCGGAGGTGAACTCCGGACTTGTACGCGTCAAAAGTGGGAGCCAGGCGTCCCAGCAGGACCGCCTTTTTTCAGCTGGTCTGGGTTACGCCTTCGGCCTGTGCCAGAACTCGCTCCAGCACTGGTTCTACCATCTTGATCGCCTTTTCGCCAGCCTGGAAATGCCGAAGCTTGAGCTCTTTGTCGAACACGTAAAAGGCGGGCACGAACTTGTTCTCGAATGCGTCGGTAATAGAGTGCCAGTTGTCGACAACGCAGGGCCAGTCCAAGTCGTACTCCTGCATGCACTGCTTTACGGCATCGACATTGGTATCACTCTCCTGCCGGGGCATGTGCACTGCGATGATCTTGAGCCCCCGCGGCCCGTAAACTTCGATCCAGCGCGCTATGTCCGGCAACGATTCCTTGCAGATGCCGCAGCTGATCGCCCAGAAGTGGACGACCACCACCTGTCCCCTGAGGCTGTCGGTGGTAATCGGTTGAGAGTTGAACCAGTCCGTGCCGCCTTCGAGCGAGGGCATGGGGCTGTCCATGCGCAGTGGCATTTCGACCTCCTTACTTCAAATGCCCGGAACGCATCTGGCGTCCCGGGCCGTTCCGGCTGCTTACCCAGACCCGTCAGGCCAGACCCGGCGGATCTGGGTAAGACGCGACACCGCTGGCATTACCGGCGTCAGTTCTATACCTGCAGTGTCTTTTGACCGGGCTTCCAGTCGGCCCCACACAGACCGCCTGTCTTGAGCGCTTCGAGCACCCGCAGGGTCTCGTCGACGCTTCGGCCGATGTTGAGCCCGTGCACGACCTGATACTGGAGCGTGCCGTCTGGATCGATTATGAACAGTCCACGCAGGGCTATGCCCTTGTCTTCAAGGAGCACACCGTAGTCGCGGCTGACATCTTTGGTGATGTCGGAGGCCAGCGGAAACTTCAGCGGACCGAGTCCGTTTTTGTCTTCGGGTGTGTTGATCCAGGCTCGATGGCTGTATACGCTGTCGGTGGAGACCGCCAGTACCTCCGCTCCGGCCTTTTTTATGTCGTCGATTCTTTCATTGAATGCCTTGATTTCGGTGGGGCAGACAAAGGTGAAGTCGAGCGGGTAGAAGAACATGATTAGCCACTTGCCCTTATAGTCGGACAGCTTGACGTTTTCTTTCAACGTCTTCATGTCCTTGGTGGAGGGCATGTCAAAGTCAGGAGCTTTCTTTCCAACTTGCAGCATAGCGTCGCTTACTCCAAAACAGAGGTATAAGACTAAGAGTGGATCTTAGCTGCCTGGCAACCAAGACTCACCGCCTTTAATGGAAATTCCATAATTAACGGTCACAACCGGCGCGGCATGCGGTTTTGGCTTATGCGTGCCTCTTGCCGGACAGGCCTGCTGCGAACTCTTCGAGGTCCTTGCGCAATCCGTGGTCTCGGACGTACTTCTGAACGAGCGGGCTCTGCGGGTCCCAGCCAATGCTCAACAGGTGCCGGAGATGCTCCCGCGGCGAAGTGCTCTGTTTGCTCCTGCCGAGTTCAGCGTCGTCGATTGATTCAGCCATCTGTTGGTCCTTTGTGCACTGCACGGGCAATGCTGCCCTCTTCCCTTTTTATACGCCGATAGCGCCGGTTTTGTTCACTGGCTGTTACATATGATGCGCGGCAGCCCTGTCGCCTGCATGGTGTCGGTGGGACGGGCCGGGCATTGCCGGGATTTTAAGAAGCGGTTCACAATGCTTCTCCACGTCCGCCTTTTTTGACCGTCCCGCCAGCGGTTTGGTATGATTTCCGTTTGCGCTTGCCGGGGCAGCCTGCCGGAGCCGACGCTGGTCTGGTGTCTGCAGTGTTCGCGCTGCCGGTTCGCGCTCTAAGTAAGGGACAGTGCAAGTTTGGTTTCGGAGACACAAATGTACGCCATAGTAGAAGCCAGCGGCAGGCAGTACCAGCTAGAGGCAGGTCGCTTCGTGGACATAGATCTCGTTAAGTCCGAGCCTGGGCAGCCGTTCGTCTTTGAGCGTGTGCTCATGATCGTAAACGGCAAGGACTCTAAGGTCGGCAAGCCATACCTGGAAGGGGCGAAAGTGAACGCTCACGTGCTGGCGCATGGCAGGGAGCGCAAGGTTATCGTCTACAAGCAGCGCCCCAAGAAGGGCACGCGCAAGAAGCTGGGGCACAGACAAGCGTACACGCGCGTTTATGTAGACTCGATTCAGCTCGACGACGAGATTCTCGCCGAGGCGAAGGCAGCTGCTGTCGCTAAGACAGACAGTGGTAAGCCAGCTCCTGCCATAGCCGGCAAGGATAAGGCAGCCGAGCCTGAAGCGAAGGCCAAGGCAGAGACACCGGCGAAAAAGGCCGAAAAGCCGGCTGAAAAGGCCCCGGCAAAGGCCACCAAGAAGGCTCAGTCCGCAAGCAAGACCGAGGCTGAACCGAAGGCGGCAAAGAAATCGTCCTCAAAGCCGGGTAGCAAGAAGGCAGAGTAAGGCCTGGCTAAAATAAAGATGTGAGGCAAGCATATGGCACATAAGAAAGGCGCAGGATCCACAAGAAACGGGCGTGACAGCCAGGCGAAGCGGCTGGGTGTCAAAAGGTACGGCGGGCAGTACGTGCTCACAGGCGAGATTCTGGTCCGGCAACGCGGCACCAGGATTCACCCGGGCGCGAACGTACTGCGCGGCGGCGACGACACATTGTATGCGGCCGCCGAAGGCATAGTGACCTTCGAGATGTCGCGCGGGCGGAAACTGGTCAGCGTGTATCCGCAATAAGCGCTCCGCCGTCGCACAGCGCTCCTGTAGGGGCGCGCCCCGCCGCGCCCGGCTCCTCCTGCGCGCGACAAGACGCTAGCCGGCCCTGTAGCTCCGCGGCTTGCCATCCTCATACCAGGAAGGCTCCGTCGGCCGATTATCCGATATCGGTTAATACGGTCGGGGCAGTTCCGTGGTTTTTAATCCCGCCCTTGTCTGCCCAGCCGACCGGCTTGTCGTGGGGGGCCGGCGCTTCTGGCAGCACGTGTGCGGTGATGCGCAGGCGCTTTTGCGCTATATTTGCTGTTGGTGCGCGCCTTCTTATCAAGAGAATGAGACTGGTCCCGGTGCACGAGCCGCCTTCAAAACCTGTCGATCCAGTGCTCAGGCTGCTGGGAGTGAGCGGCTCGGGGGCGGATGTGGCGATTACCGGTGTCGCCTACGACTCGCGGCTGGTTCGTCCGGGCAACGCCTTCGTCTGCATTGCCGGTCAGCAGGTTGACGGTAACCAGTTCATAGAGGAAGCAATCAGGAATGGTGCTGCCTGCGTGTTCTCCGAAATGCCGCATAAGGGCTTGCCGGTGCCCGTATTCCAGGTTGGGGACACGCGCCTGTCCCTGGCTCTGCTAGCCGATCACTTCTACAATCATCCCAGCCACAGGCTGCGCCTCCTGGGCGTGACCGGGACAAATGGCAAGACGACGACCACTCACCTTATCGAACACACCCTCAATCACGCCGGCAAGAAGACCGGACTAATCGGCACGCTCGGTGCCCGCTGGCCTGGCCAAACGGGCTATGAGAACATCAAGCACACCACGCCGCAATCTTCCGACCTGCACGGCATCCTGTACCGCCTGGCCGAATCCGGATGCAGTCACGTCGCTATGGAGGTCTCCAGTCACGCGATCGTGCAAAAGCGCATCGCCGGCTGCCATTTCGCCGTTGCCTGCCTGACCAACATAAGCCAGGATCACCTGGACTTTCACCAGACCATGGAACATTACTGGCAGTCAAAGAGGAGGCTCTTCGCGGAGCTAGTCGACAGCGTCCAGAAAAGCAAGTTCGCTGTCGTCAACGCCGATGACGCGCTGGCTGGCGAATTTCTCAAGGCAGTCGGACCGGGCATCGCCAAACTGACCTACGGTTGGGGCGCCGCCGCGGACACCCGCGTGGTCTCGGCCGACTTCGATTTCGGCGGCATGCGCGTGTCGCTTATGACACCGGGCGGCCCCCTGGAATTCAGGGCAAAGCTGGCCGGCCGTTTCAATGTTTACAACCTGATGGCGGCTGTGACCATCTGCATAATGGAGGGTGTCGACCCGGGCACCGTTGCCGAGGCGATCGAGCAGTTTACCGGGGTGGCCGGCCGATTCGAGATTGTGGGGGGCGATTCCGGTGCCGAGCCGCTCTGCATTGTCGACTATGCCCATACTCCCGATGGGCTGGAAAATGTGTTGACAACAGCTCGTTGCCTGGTCCCGGCAGGGGGCAAGCTAATCGTAGTCTTCGGCTGCGGCGGCGACCGAGACCCATCCAAGCGTCCTCAGATGGGGCAGATCGCAGAGACTACCGCAGACGAGGTGATTGTTACCTCGGACAACCCACGCAGCGAGGATCCACAGCAGATCATCGCCAACATCCTGACCGGCATCAAACGAACCGCTAAAGTCAGGGTCGAACCGGACCGCGCCAGGGCCATAAGGCAGGCCGTCGGAGGCGCCTCAGACCGCGACGTGGTCGTGGTCGCCGGCAAGGGGCACGAGAATTATCAGATATTGGCCGACCGTACCATTCCCTTCGACGACCGTACGGAGGTGCGCCTGGCTCTCAAGCAGCGTGCCAAGGCGCGTAAGGAGGCAGGGGCAAGTCCGGGTGCTACCGCCAAACCTTAGGCCGGCAGGCGCGTACAGCCGTCCCGGGGCGCTCCGCTGGGTATAATTGGAGCATCGGCACCATTGGGTAGCTCATGTCTGTAGGGATGCGGTGGGTATCAACTTCCACATAACTTCTGTTCGCGAAGGAACCATATTCAATGTGATGCAGTTCCTGAGCCTGGAGAAGGTTACCGGCATCTTGAGTGTGTCGTTCGGGCGCCACATCCCGGAGGTTGCTATCTATTTCGTATCCGGCACCGCCGCCACAGCCGAGTTCGGGGCGCTGGTGGGCGATGCCGTGCTCGACGTGCTGCTATGCCAGGAGTACGCCATAAAGGAGGTGAATTTTGCTCCCGGGCGTATCAGCCGCATTAACGACAAGGCGCTGATTGTGCGGGCTTCCAGCCTTTCCGGCGCGCTGCTGCAAGCGTCGAAGGACGTCGATAAGTGCCAGGCACGCCCCTTCATCTACGGCTTGCTGCCGGTACACTTCCCGGAGACCGGTAGGACCGAGACCATCCTGCAGGTGCTCTACGACTTTCCCAAGTCCCGGGACGTACTGGCTTCCATCCCGCCCGGTGAGAAGGACAAGGAGGCCCCGCTTCAGCAGTGTGTTCTTTTGCACAGAGCCCTGTCCCGCAACGCCATAAACTATCAGGCGCCGCTTGTGCCGCTTAAGTCGCTGCGCACGCTCATGGAACCCATACAACCGTTGACCGAGAAGGAGACGGAGAACCTGCGCGCTTACATGCGCAGCCTGCTGCCTCATCCCAGGGCCACCCACATGCCGATCGACAGGTTCTACGCCTTCGCCAGTGCGGTTGAATCGATCGCCCACCGGCGCGGTCCGGAGGTGGGCGACCAGACGCGGCGGGCGATCTACAGGCTGATCCAGCTCACCACCAAGCTCGGCGATACGGCCCCGCTCAATGTCTGAGCCGGTACTGCCGGCGGTGTCATTCCGCAAATCGCCTGACAGGCCCATTAGCGTGGCCTGGAGGCGGGCGACGGTGGTGAGCTGCCGATGCCCGCGAAGGCCGGCTTGGACTCCGGGTTGTGTGGTCCGGTTCTGCCACCGGTGGCAGCCCCTGCAAAACTGCTACCACTGGTTCGTTTGTCTGCCTGCTTATGCCCATCAGGTACTGCAGGTCGAAGGGCGTTGAGCGCGGCAGGCCTGACGCCACCGTGGACTTGACGGTGACCGTACCCCTTACGCGCACCGGCACGAACCCGTCGTGGTTGGGCTCGCCTTGAACGACCTCCTCGATTTCCACCTGGCATGTCTGCTTTATGCCGGCCAGCCTCTGTGCTCTGGCCTTGAGCGCTCCCTGGTCGGCTGGCACAAGGCCGCGCTCCTTCATGTCGCTCAGTACCGACGGTGACAGTTCGCCCGCATGCAAACGTGCCTGGGAGCTCTCATAACTTGTATAGCTTTCGTCGAGCAGGTGAAAGGTCACCGCCCTGGCGAAGCGATCGAATCGGAAGCGCGCATTCTTGTCCATGGCTCTTCCGCGGAGCCTGGCTGCTCGCCTTTCGAGTTCGTCGGCCTGCGACGACCTGCCCGTGGCGCGCAAAAGGCGAGCGTAGTTATCCAGAGTGAAATTCAGGCTCAGGTGGTCTTTGCCGTAGGACCTTTCCTGGATCTCCAGCATGCGCTTGTAGAGCGATTCAGACTCAGCGAATTTGCCCTGGCGGAATAAGACCGCGGCAAGATTATTGAGGCAGTTGAGCCGGGCACGCCGATCGACTGCCGGCTTCTCGTCCCTGATTTTAAGGGCCCGCCTCAAAAGTGGTTCGGCGCGGGCGTATTTCCCCTGCTTCCAGTAGCTGCTGGCCAGGAACTCAAGCGTGCGGGCGATCTCCGTGTCCCCCGCACCGGTGGTCTTCTCCTTTAGGGCCAGGGCTTCCTTCAGGGTCGCCTCCGCCTCGGCAAACCGGTTCTGCCCTTCCTGCACTGCCGCTAAAAGGATGAGCGTATCGAACACGCCCGACTGATCGTCTTGCTTGCGTCGGAGCGCCAGTGCCCGGCTCAAGGCGCTTTCGGCTTTGTCGTAATCCTTTTTCCGCAGGTAGACCACGCCGAGATCGGCTGTGGCGGTCGCGGTGTTCCGGTGCATGCTGCCCCAGGTTCGCTCCGACACCGCCTGAGCCAGCTTGTAGCGCTTTTC
>DATNRD010000075.1:0-9403 GCA_036703665.1 Candidatus Obscuribacterales bacterium | reverse complement strand
CTGCCGTTGTGCTCCGGAATGTGCACTTCCTTGATGCCGACCACGCGCGAGTAGCCGTCGGCTCTCAAAGACACGCCGATGGCGTGGTCCGAATTCTCGATCATCGGTCGCCTCAGGCTGACCACCACGAACTGGGCAGTGTCTGACTGCCGCCTGACCATCCTGGCCAGCCGGTCGGCGTTGAAGCCGTCCAGCATCATGTCCACCTCGTCGAAAGCATAGAACGGCGCCGGCGCATAGCGCTGGAAGGCAAAGACAAAGGAAAGCGCCGTGAGCGACTTCTCGCCACCGGACAACGCCTCGATGCGCTGCATCTTCTTGTCGCGCGGCTGCGCCCTGATTATCAAGCCGCCCTCGAAGGGATTCTCCGGGTTCTCCAGCTCGAGCCGCCCGTGGCCATGAGACAGTTCGGCAAAGATCTGCTGGAAGTTCTGATTGACCGCCTCGAAGGTCTCCAGGAACGTCCGCTTCTTCAGCTCGTCGTAGCCTGAGATGCGCTGGGTGATCTCTTCCTTTTCCATGGCCAGGGTGTCGAGATTGTCCTTGAGCTCCTTCTGGCGCGACTCCGTCTGGTTGTATTCCTCCAGGGCCTTCATGTTGACCGGCTCGAGAGCCCGCATACGCTTCTCGAGGCGCTCGAGCTGGTTCTTGAGCTGCTCGACGGTGCCGGCGCTGGGCGGCTCGTAGTCCGGAGTCTCGCTCAAAATCTGCTCTATCTCCTGCTTGAGCGAGGTCAACTCCTGCTCCAGCTCGAAATGAGCAATCTTGCGCTCCTGGCGCTCTTCCTCCAGGTGGATGAGCTCCTGCTCGCACTTGGTCTTCTTCACTTCGACCGCGGTCAGCTTTTCGTGAATCTCGTCCTTGAGGTCGCGAAGCTGCTGCAGCTCGTCGGACAGCTCGCCGACCTTCCTCTCAATTTCCCGGATGGCTGTCGTGAGCTCGGCGATGCGCGCCTCGTGCTGGGGCTTCTGCTGGTTTATCTCCTCGATCTCTTGCCAGACCGTATCAAGCTGTTCTTGCTGCTGAGCACGGTTAGTCTGCTCCAGACGCTCCTCGGTTTCAATCTTGAGGATCTGCCGCTGCACATCCTTGAGGCTTGCTTCGACGTTCTCTATGTCCTGCCTCAGCTCTTCCGATTCTCCGATGAGCTTCTCGATCGCCGAGCGGTTGTGGCTGGTGGTTATCTCGCCCAGCTCGTCCTGAAGCTTGTTTATTTGCCCATCGAGTTCCTTTACTTCTTTGCCGATCTCGGCGACCTCTTGATCAATGCGTTCGATCTCATCACCGCTGGCGCGCAGTCTGGGTTTGAGATCCTCGATGTCCTTCTCCAGCGCATCCGACTCCTGCCGCTTGCTGTCCAGTTCCGCCTTTTGCTCGGCCAGCTTGCCGCGAGCATCGGACAGCTTGTCGCGCTCCTGATTCAAGGAGACCGTCAGCTCCTTCAGGGACTCTTGCAACCAGCGGATGTCATCCGCCAGGGCCTTGGACTTGGACCGCAAAGCGTTGATGTCTGAGTCGCCCTTGCTCGAGAAGCGCATCCTGGCCTTGAGGTCGTGACCGCCCGTGATGGTGCCGGTCTTCTCGAACAGCTCGCCCTCCAGAGTCACCATGCGTGCCTGGTTGATGAGGCGCCGGGCTACCTCCATGTCCTCGACGACGATTGTCTGCCCGCATGCATACTGGAACGCTTTGGTGTATTTGGGGTTGAAATCGATCAGGTTATAAGCAAAGTCGATGACGCCCGGACGGTTGGGAAGCAGCCCGGGCGGCTGGGCGTTGATCTTGTTTAGCGGAACGAAGGTGGCGCGCCCTGCCTGTTTTTCCTTGAGGAACTCGATGCACTGCTGGGCAACGACGTCGTCCTCGACGACAATGTGTCCCAGGCGCGGTCCGATGGCCATCTCCAGGGCCAGCGAGTAGCGCTCGTCGACCTGCCCGAGCTGCCCGATCGTGCCGTGCACGCCCGGGATGCCCGCCGCCAGCACCGCTTCAGCCGCTCTGCCGTAGCCGCTTTCACCGGCCACCTCGCGGGTGGTCTCCGCTTCGATAAGTTTGCGATTGAGCGATTCCAGCTCCTGACGCTTGTCCTCAATCTCCTCGCGCGTGGATTCGATTTCTCCTTCAAGCTGCCGGATAGTTCTTTCTATGCCAAGCACGAGCGCCTGATCGTCGGAGAACTTGCGCTCCAGGTTTTGCACCAGTCCCTTCAGGGAAGCCGAACGGCCGATGGCGGTGGTAGCAGAGTTGCGGATCGACTCGAGCTCCCGCTCCAGCCCCTCTTTTCTCGTGGCCAGCTCAGTTTTGCGCACCTCCAGCCCATGCTTGCGGTCGCGGAGCTTCTGCAGATCATCGTGCAAGGACGTGACGCGATCCGACGAGCGATCCTTCTCCTGGCGCAGCACCTCTATCTCCGCCAGCACCGCGCTCAAGGCGCCCTGCTTCTCCATGAGCACGAGCTGAACCGCCTGCAGGTCTTCCTCGCTCTGCTTTTTCTGCCTGGCCAGCTCGTTGAGGTGCTTGTCTATGGTCTTAACCTGAGCGGAAATGCTCTTGTGTAGCTTGGCTTTTTCGCCGGCAACGCCGTTGAGGTTGGAAAGCTTGTTTTCTTCACGCGTAAGGTCGCCGCGCAGATTGTCCAGCTCCTGCTTGAGCAAAAGCTGCTCGTTACCGCCCTTTTCACGGATGTCCTGCTCGATGCGCCCCAGTTCGGCTCTCAAAGTAAGAAGCTCGATCTCGGCTTTCTCCATCGATTCGATCAGGCTTTCTTCGCGCTTAGCGAGCTTCTCCAACTCGCGGAGCTCGGCTTGCGCTCGTTCCTCGACCTCCTTGACACGCACGAAAATGAGGTCGCGCTCGATTCTTTCCTTCTGCGTCTTGAGCTCGAGGTACTTCAGGGCCTGATCGCGATCCGCCCGCAACACCTCCAGGCGGCTCTCGATCTCGGACAGGACAATTTTCTGGTGCTCAATTCTCTCTGCAACCGAGGTCAGCTCCTCATTGGCCTGTTCGATGCGGCGGTCGAACTCGGCTACTCCGGCCAGCTCATCGATGATGCGCCGGCGCTCGGTAGGACTCATGCTGACGATGCCGGTCACATCCCCCTGCATGATGACATTGAAGCCGGCGGGGCTGACGTTGTACTTCATCAGCTCCTCATGGACCTCGGTGAGCGTCGCGCTCTTGCCGTTGAGATAGTACGTGCTCGTATAGCCGTTGTCTTTGACGCGGATGCGGCGCGAAACCTCGATTTCGATGCCGTCGTCGTTGGTGAAGCGAACCGTGACCCTGGCCTCGTTCTTGCCGCTCAGATTATTCAAAAGGTCGGGCAGCCGCTCGGCGCGCATGGAGCGCGTCGACGACAGCCCCAATGCAAACAGCAGACTGTCGATGATGTTGGACTTGCCCGATCCGTTGGGACCGGAGATAGTCGTAAAGCCATCCAGGAGTGGGATTACCGTGCGCTTGCCAAACGACTTGAAATTGTCAAGCTCGATTTCTTTGATCCGCATCCGGACTCCAGTTCCGTCTGGTGAACGGCTGGGCTCTGGCTTTGCCGGTGGAGCAGCCGCTTCAAGCGCCGAGAGATCTCGAATCAAGTCAGCAAGCGTAATACGCATATCGAGATCCAGTCCGAATTACACTACATCCATCATTGAGTGTCAAGAATTAGCTCCCCATGGGCGTTTTCAGCATACGCTGGACATGCGTCCGATAATCGATCGCGTATCAGAAACTACTTCTCCAGGGGCTCGCGTGGGACGACTCGTGTTCGTTTCAGGCTCTCAGCCGTGCCGCTCGCAACGTCCAAGAACAGCCTGGCAGAAGCATTATCGGCCGCCAGTCCGATAAGCGCCATGGGGCTTCTACGAATGCACGATGATATTCTTTCTATATGCTTCCGGTAGCACTGGTGATACCATATCGTCTATCCGATCGGCAAAAAGCCTCGCCAGGAGTGCAATTTGACAATTCATCCAATTGAATTGATGACGAACATACGGGCAATCCTCACTGCGGAAAATACGTAGGTCCAGATAAAAAAGATGATCACGTACCGTACGGCAATGGGCTTGTCCAACATACATCTGGTGATCCTGGGATGTCATTGAGAAGCAGCCCTTCGCATGCTCCACTGCGCCCGGCTTCGCATGAGCAGCATCCGCTCAGGGCAGGCTCTGCGAGCGAGGAATCCCGGCCCGGCAGGCGGAGCTTCGCGTCTTACGGCTGAGATTCTTCGCTACGCTCAGAATGACAGAAGAGGCTCAGAATGACGCAAGAGGCTCAGTTTCTCCGAGTTTTGTCAAGCTCTTTGCCCGGCGGCCGGTCTTAGCAGGCTGAAATCGACGAAGCATCCGCCCCGTGTCATCCCTTCGCGCAGGTATTGACCGCGGAGCGAGTAACAGTGTCATCCTCTTACGATGGACCCGGAGCGGAGCGCAGGGGACGAAGGATCTGCCAAGCCGGATCGGAGCCGAGATAGGGCGTTGGAAGATTCTTTTCGCGCCGCTTCCCGGCGCTCAGAGAATGACGCAAGAGGCTCAGAATGACGGAATGGCTCGGAATGACGGCGTGAATCCGCCTATTTACTGATTTTTGCCAGGAGTTCCCCGGCCGCTTTTGTGTCAGGGTCCTTCGGGGATTTCTCTATAAAAGCTTTGAGTTCCCTGGCCGCCTCTTGTTCTTTGCCCTGGCTAATGAGGATGAGCGCCAAGTTGTAGTGAGCCTGCACCAGCTCCGGATTCAATGCCACGGCTTTCCGGTACTCTTCGACTGCCTCTGCTTTGTTCTCAGGACCGGGCAACTGGGAGGCCACCCAGGCGCGATTGTACCGGCACTCCGCGCTCTCCGGATTTTCCGCCAGCCAGCGTTTCGACAGCCTGTCTGCCTCCTCGAGCTTGTTGGTGTTGATGAGCACACGCAGGAGCGGGCCGTACACAGACTGCCTGACTGAAGTCGCCGGATTCAGCTCCAGCGCCCTTTCGTACTGGAGCTGGGCAGCACGCAGGTTGCGGTTCATCTCCAGATACCTGCCCAGCTCCAGGCGCGCCTGAGCGTGCTCTGGCGATGCCTGCACGGCAGCCTTGGCGCGGCTTATCGCATCATCGAGATCGCCGAGGCGCTCTGCCGTGTGCGCCAGCCTGAGCAACGTGCGAGGATTATTCGGCCCGAAGACTAGCGCCTTCTGATATCGCTGCCTGGCTGATTTAACGTCGCCGGCAGCAACATAGGCATCACCGGCCAGCAGGCACACCTGCGTATCTTCCGGCCAGCGCGCGAACGCCCGGTCTGCCACAACACGCGCCTGCTCCAGCTTGCCCGAGTCTATGTAGGTTCGCAACAGCGCAAGCACCGCCGGTTTCAAATCGCCCTGCACTTCCAGCGACCGGCGAAGGTCGGGCAGCGCCAGGCTGGACTGGTCGAGCAGCAGTGCCAGCCAGGCCCGGTTGGCATAGGCCAGCGCGTAATCGGCTTTGAGCTTTATCGCCTCGTCAAACTCCTTCTGCGCTCGCCCGTACTGACCAAGCGCTGCCAGACAGGCTCCCAGGTTGTTGCGGGCCTTGGCGTTCTGCGGCGCGGATCTGGCTGCCGTCTCGAAAAACGACAGCGCCTGCTTGAGGTCGCCGGCAGCAACGCTGTCGAAACCGCGTATCTCCTGCAGCTCGATCTTATTGAAGGCCCCTCGTTCGGGCTTGGCGCCCGGCATGGGAATGCGCTCGCCAAACTCGTCCAGGCAGGCCTCTCCGTCGCGCGCGTTCACCATGAGAAACCAGCCCAGGCTAAACGAGAACGGCGCTTCGAAATCAGCCAGGGTCGTATAGACATGCACGGTTCTGTCAGTGCCGAACCGCTCAGGGTTGAAGGCAATGCGGTGATCGCGCTGCTGGCGCGCCATGATTGCCGGCTGCGCGCCGATCTTGCGCACCATGGGGTCGTCGCTAGCAGCCGCGGCAGCTCGATGGCAATAAGCAGCGAACATGATAAGGCACAGGATTCCAGCAAGAATCCTGCCCGACACCCGGGAGCTCCTGCTTCCGGCAGGCACGATGCCGGCGCTCCCAGGTGCAGCACAGATGCCTATATAAGCACCATTGGGACGGGGGCATGCCCCGCCCGTTTGCCCACCGGATGAATACGCAGTCCGTTCCACGGCTCATCAGTCTACACTGAGGTTGAAGGAAGAGGATTAACAAATGCGCAGCGGCAGGAGCTTAGCCCTCGTAATCTGCCTGGCCCTTTCCATCCCAGGTGGGCAAGCAGCCTGGCATCCGGCTGAAGGGCAGGAACTCATCGGACGCCCGGCGCCGGAGTTCAGCAACCTGGTGTGGCTGAATTGCCGCCCGCTGACGATGAAACAGCTGCTCGGCAAGGTGGTCCTCATACGCTTCTGGTTTACAGACTGCTCACTTTGCCGGGCTACGGCACCCGCGCTCAATGAGCTTCACGAACGTTACGGAAGGCAAGGGTTGGTCGTCATCGGCATTCACCACCCCAAGTCAGCAGCCGGGCACGATCCCGGTTACGTCAGGCGAAACGCCCGGGAGCTGGGATTTGCATTTCCAATCGCCCAGGACCGCGGTTGGTCCACAGTCAGGGCTTTCTGGCTGGATACAGGAGAGCGGTCCTACACTTCCGCTTCTTTCCTGGTAGACCGCCAGGGCGACATCCGCTGGGTGCACGAGGGTGGCGAGTTTCACAGCAGCGACAGCACGGCTCATGCCGCTTGTGACGCTGCTTATCGAGCTCTTGAAGCTCAGATTAATGAGCTGCTCAGACGCTGACGGGAGGCGCCTTTGGTGTTCGCGCTCTGCTGCATGCTAATGTTTGCTGAGTATAAGTAAGGGGCTCTGGCGGGCGGCTAGTCGGTCCGGTCTGGCAAAGTTGAATTCAGGTACGCAACAGGCAATCCATTTCGAGTTGCAGGCGGTATGTCCCTGGTCAGGCGCCCGCGCCGGTCGCCTGACAACACCCCACGGTGTGGTGGAAACTCCGGTATTCATGCCGGTCGGGACCAACGCAACTCTCAAAGCCATGTGCATGGATCAGGCACATGCGACCGGGGCGCAGATAATCCTGGCCAATTCATACCACCTCTACCTGCGACCGGGACACGAGCTAATAGGCAGGGCGGGCGGCCTGCACTCCTTCATGTCATGGAGCAAGCCGATTCTCACTGATTCCGGCGGCTTCCAGGTCTTCAGTCTGGATGAATTGCGCCAGATAACCGATGAGGGTGTCTGGTTCAAGGATCACAGAAGCGGCAAGGATCACTTCATCGGTCCCAGGCAATCTATGGAAATCCAGAACGCTCTGGGCGCAGACATTATCATGGCCTTCGACGAATGCGTGAAGAATCCGGCCTCGCGGGAGCAGGCACGCCAGGCCATGGCGAGAACGCATCGATGGCTGCTCGCCTGCCTGGAAGCACACAGGCGCCCGGACAGACAGGCGCTCTTCGGCATCGTGCAGGGCTCGATTTACGAAGACCTGAGAAGGGAGTCGGCAGCCTGCGTCACGAGCTTGGATCTGCCTGGCTACGCGATAGGTGGTGTGGCTGTGGGCGAGGATAGGGAGCTGATTGAACGGATAGTCCTGTTCACTGCTCCGCTTTTGCCCGAGAACAAGCCCAGATACCTCATGGGTGTGGGCACGCCGTGGGATATTGCTTATGCCATCAGATGCGGTATCGACATGTTCGACTGCGTGCTGCCTACGCGGCTGGCTCGCCACGGCGCCGCTTTTACCAGCCAGGGGCGGGTTTCTCTCAGGAACGCGCGATTCGCCGAGGACTTCCGCCCCCTCGAACCAGGCTGCAACTGCTTTACCTGCCGTCACCACACACGCGCTTACTTGAGCCACCTGGTGCGTTTGAAGGAGATGGCAGGGGCCACGCTCCTGTCCATCCACAACATAACGCACCTCAACAACCAGGCACGCTCCTGCCGCCAGGCCATACTGGCCGGCACTTTCCAGGATTATTTCCAGAGCCGCCTCAGTCTTTCTTGTCGACCTCAGTGACCTCGGCAGCCTCGACCGCTTCCTCCTGGTCCCTGGCCTCGATCAAAACCGGTTCCTTCTGCTCCACGACAAGCTTGGTCGCCCCGGGCGCCACCTGCCCCTTGAGCGCCATGAGCTCGGCCTCGATATCCGCCTGCCCCTCGAAACTCTTGAACTTCTGGTCGAGCTGGTCCGTGGAAATCTCGCGCAGGGCCGCAGCCTTTGCTTCCCGCTCGGCCACCTTCTGTTCCATCTTTTCGATCACCGACATGGCGCCCTCGGGGCTGGCTTTGGCAAGAATCTCATTAGCCTTGGTCGTAGCCTGCGCTGCCTTGTCCCTGGCAATAAGGACCTGCTTCTTGGTGTAGGCTTTCTGCACCTCTGACTCCAGCTCGGTAAGCCGCGCGCGCAAGTTGGCGGTAGCCTCCTTCTGGCTCTGGAGCTGCACCTCGAGCTCGGCTGCCGCCTGCGCGAACTGCTGCTTGCGCTGCAGTGCCTGCCTGGCCAGGTCATCGTTACCCTGCTGGACAGCCATGGCCGCCCGGTTCTGCCAGGTAGCCGCCTGGTCCTTGTTCTTCTGAAGCTGCTGCTCCAGCTGCTTTTCCGTGGCGATCGCCTGGGCGACGGCCTGCCGAACCTGAATAAGATTGGACTGCAGCTCCTGATGCATTTGTTCAAGCATCACTTCGGGATCTTCAGCCTTTCCTATAAGGGCGTTGAACCAAGCCTTTAGAAGGGTCATCAGGCGGCTGAACATGTTCGAAAAGCTCCTTTGCGGGCGGATGGGAAAAGCCAAGTGCTCACGACGGTCGGCTTTGCTTAAATTAGTTTATCAAACTAGCAGATCTACCCCCAGAATCAGGTTTTGATGTGCCCCGTTCGGGAAAAGGCAGGTTATGAAAGGGCAAGCAGAGATGTTAAGGGCCGTGGCCGCAGCCAGTGACGCCGTCATCGGCGCCGCCGTGCTCACCGGGCTGGGCGCCTGGGCAGGCCTGTTCCTGGACGAAAGACTCCACAGCTCCCCCTGGTTTGCCGTCGCTCTTGGCCTTGCCGGCGCCGGATTGGGTCTGGCACGCATGGTAAAAAAGGCGCTGGATGCAGAAAAACGAGATACTGACAAGCCTGGCGAGCCAAAACGCCCGCGTACAGGCGCTGACTCCGACAACGACTCCGGGGACTCCGACGCAGACTCAATTGTTTGAACCGGATTGAGAGACATTGACCATGTGCGGCAGATATACGCTCAGGCAGACGACCGAGGACCTTTTAACAAGGTTTGGCATCCAACTGGTGCTTTTCCAGACAGCGCCGCGGTACAACATTGCCCCCAGCCAGACCGTGCCTGTCATTCGCGGCAACGGGCAAAGAAGGCTGGAGGGCCTGAAGTGGGGCCTGGTACCCTTCTGGG
>DATNRD010000074.1:0-3041 GCA_036703665.1 Candidatus Obscuribacterales bacterium | reverse complement strand
CTCTTTTGAGCTGACGCCGCCCCCGCCAGCGCAGATCCTTCAACCTGCAGTTTCGACTCCGCCGCGGCTCGTACCTGGTGTACCTGAGCCCGGACCGCCGGCACCCCCCGAGGCTGCGTCCGCAGGGAATCAGTCCGGCAGCGCGTCCGTCGTGGCGCCCGAACCACCAAAAGCCCCGGCTCCGGCAATTTACAGCCGATCATCGAATGCCGCTAAATCCGTCCCAGCACCCCCTCCATCGCTTACCCCCACTAACATCATCAAGGCGCCGCCAGCCGCGTTGCCTTCTGAGGCAGCTAATCGGATCGCCGTTGCACCGCCCAGTCTTCAGCCGACTCTCAGCGACTCAAACATGCAAGGGAACGAACAAGGCGGACCGGCTCAAGACACACGTGATGGCAGAGGAGGTCCAGGCGGGAATGCAGTGGACGGAGCCGGTATCAGAATCAAGGAAACCTTATCCCCAAGTGAGCGGATCGCTCTGATCAATATCGCCCCTTACCGTAACGAAGTCCTTCGGCGCATCAGAGGCAACTGGAACCCGGGTCGCACATCTGGCACAGTCGTAGTGCTGTTGACAGTTGCACAGGACGGCACGCTCGTCAGCGCAGACATACTCCAACGTTCCGGCAAGAAAAAGTTCGACAGACAAGCGCTCGAGGCAATCCGCTCCACCGAATTTCCACCGTTGCCCGAAGCATACAAGGGAAGCGACCTTCAGTTCAGGATAACGCTTACTTCAGTAGTAGAGACTTCCTCAGAGGAGTAGCGGAAGAGCATGCAGGAGGACTTTCCCATCTTGAGACATATCTTTAGTTGCAGAACATCGAGTCCTGTTCCGGATTACTTGCTCGGGGCGGTGCCGGCGCGGCGGGCGCGGGCAGTGTCTATTGCTTGCTTGTATTCGGCTTTGTAGTCTGAGAAGAGCTTCAGCAACTGAGCGGCTTCGCTGCGCACCTGAGCGTTGGCGCCGCTGGCTTCCAGGGCCAGCAGTGCGTCGACGGCGGCGGACACGTCTGCCGGATCCTTCGACAAGTACTTCAACATCCCGAAGGCAGCGGCAACCTTAACCTGGTCGTTAGCCCCTTCCATGAGCAGGCGCCGGGCAACCGGAGCAACCTTGGCCTTGGCCGTGTCACCGTTGGCATGCGCTTCCAGGCACGCTTCGGTAAATGCGCGCACCAGCTCTTGCTTGCTGGCAGTGGCGGCGGCCAGGGCATCCTGGAAAGCCTTCACCTTCTGGTCCGTAGCTTCAGGCGTCCGAGCTGGAATGTAAATGCCGTATCCCATCTCCGTGCCCACGAAAGATTCGAGAGCGCCGTTCATGCGCGCATCTGCCTTCTTTCTGGCATCCTCGATGAACTTAGCCCAGACGTCGCTCTCTTTGGTGCGCGCATCGAGCCAGTCCTTTGCCTCTTTAGCCTGCCCGGGCTTGCCGGTCTTCTCGACTTCAGCCAGCATGATGCAGGCCAGCTTAGTAAGATTGGCATCGCCGGTAGCGTGAGGCAACAGGGCAAAAGCGACCGCTTCCTTGATTCGCGTATCAGAGGTCGAGTTGCCCAGCTTCACCAGAGTCGCAATGCGCGGGTCGGTGGTATCACTGATCGGCAACCCTTCAGTCGTCTGGAAGATCAATCTGACGAGTTTGTCATCCTTCATCGCCGGATCCTTCAGCGCCTGCTCCAGCTTTTCGGCGCGCTCGGCAGCGGGGGTGCCACCGTCCGGAGCGGCATGCACGTCTTGCCAGGTCAGAAGGACGCCGTCCGACAATGCACCGTACGCCTCGCCGGCTGCTTTCTTGACCGATTCATACGGATGATTCTCAGCAGCGCCCTTCAGGTATCCGAGAATTTCCGGATCGCGGACGCGGTACTTGAGCACTTCCGCCACCAGCTCCCTTTGAAGCTGCTCGTGCTCCTTGAAGTCTGGGTCGGTTGGTCTGCGGAAGTTCTGGGCTCTAGTAACTTGGTCGAGGGCTTTTGCACAGATTCTTGCCGCCCTCGCCTTGTCTATGGCGCCATCCGCGGCCAGCCTCCTCAATCCTTCAAGCAGGTACAACTGAGCCTGGGCTTGCATCTCGTGATGTCCGGTCAGAAGATTCTCGATGTGCGTGGCCACTTGCGCTCTGTTCTTGTTCGGCTTACACAGGTCCATCATGGCGATCGCGAAATTGTTCATCATCGTCTTGCGATCACGCTCCCAAACCTCTTCGCAATTGTTGCTCAGAAAGTAAGCAAGTGCATTGATAGCGCGCGGAGCGTCCTTGCTGTTCTGATCCTGAGCAAGACGACCGAGTTCAATCGACATGGGAGCATATTCGGCCCACACCTTGCTCGTTGCTTTCTCGACCTGCCGATCTGCCTCGCTCATGCTGAAGCTGCTGATGCGATCCCAGGCTTTGGAAAGGGAGAACCCGGATCCAGTGGTGCCCTTGTTTGCGTTAATCTCGACTGTCTCGCCATAGACGGACTTGTGGGCTGCAACAATGGCCTCGTCCAGGCCTTTTTCCTTGAGCAGTTTGTATCTGGACCCGTCGACGAACTCTTTGCCGTCCTGGTAAGAAGCCTTGTATGGCTCGCTCAACTTGGCGGACGTTTCCTGAGCCTTGTCGTTCAAGTTTCTCGGATCGCGACCGGTGCGGAGGATCATCTCCTGCTCCATGGCGCGTGCTCTGCGTCCGACCGACGGGTCGCGCTCCAGGGTACGATGCAACATGGCAATCTCGCCTGCATCGTCCGGATTGATCTTGTACAGGGCTTCCAGGGCGGCGCGGCGCACAGCCGGCGAGCGCTCTTTGAAGTCCTTCGCATCGGGATCATAGGCCAGACGACGCTTCAGCAGCTCGACTGTGCCGGCATCGCTGTACCCGACATCGGTGATCGCCTTGACGGCCGAGAGACGCAGGGAACCGAACTGCCCGGTGAAATTGGGATCGCCCGGCGTCAGCATTGCATGAAGCTTGGTGCGTGCATCGGTGCGCAGTTGCTGCAACGCCGAATCGCTTCCGGTGACCAGCTCCTTCAGTCTGGCAAGCACGATGA
>DATNRD010000073.1:0-2654 GCA_036703665.1 Candidatus Obscuribacterales bacterium | reverse complement strand
GTGCGCGCTCCGCCTCCCTCTCCATCCAGACAAGGAGCTAAAAGCATGAAAACGTGCAACGGCATCTTCATCGACCTGATCGAGGGCGCCAGCGGTCTCAAGCCGCTGGAGATGCAGACCGAGGACATCATCCTCGTGCGCATGCCCCACGGGCCGTTCCGCGTGCGCATCCTTACGCCGCAGCTGGCCAACGTGTCCGTCACCGTCGACGGCGTGGAGCGCCTGGCCACGCAGGTGCAGCCCAACCAGCTCACCATGCTCAGCACCGGCTCGGACGGCAAGCCGTTCACCTTCGGCGACAGGCCGTCGGTGAAGGCTACCGAGGAGCCCGTGCAGCCGGCGCTGTTCGCCGAGGCACCGCCCAGGGACACGCGGGAGATGGTGGCCCCCAGCCACGGGCTGGTGATCGTCTCGGCCCAGTTCGCCGAGCAGGCCGCCACCGCCACCGCGCCCGGCGTCAAGCCCGGACCGGCGGCGCTCGTCTTCTTCCAGATGAACACGCACAAGGACCACCTGCGAGCCGTGGCCGCCAACCTGCACAGGGTCATCCCTCCCGAGGGCGTGACCCGGCGGCGCTGCAGCTGCTGCCCGTAAGGCGGCCGTCGAATCCGGCGGGAAGGCAGGGGCGCAGGCCGGCACTCGGGTTCGGTTCGTGTAACCGCCCGGGCGCATGCCTGACGCCCCTGCTTTCTCTTTTTGCCGGAAAACATGACAACCGCCTCCCCACAGGTTCTGACCTTCTTATGTAGAGGGCGCAATCGCGGCGCCTCTCTGGAGGAGATGAAACCCATGATCTGCAACGACTGTCAGGGACTTTCCCTGCTTCCGAGGGGCGGCTTCTGCACCCAGTGCAGCGCCGGCACGACCAGCATGTCCTACATGCTGTGTCCGGCCTGCAGCAAGAAGCTGCTCCTGTGCGAACTGTGCTGCGATCCGGTGGACCCGTCCGAGGTTCAGAATCTCCCCGCTCCTCAGCCGGCCAACGTCTTTTTCGTGCGCAAGTACGAGCGGGACAACGGCGGCACGACCAGCCTCAGGCCCGGTGAGCAGCTGCTCATCGAGCTGCCGGAGGAGCGGTACGGCAAGGAGTGGACGGTGGACGAGTACCCGTATGCCATCCTGTCGCTGGACGACCGGGGCCAGTTCACCCCCGATGCCGGCGACTACCAGCACGGCACACGCACGATCGTCTTTACCGCCTCGCGCGCCGGCCAGGGCGTCATCAAGCTCGGGCAGGAAACGCGCTACGGGGGCAGCCACACCTCGGCCGCCTGGACCATCACGGTCAAGGTGAAGTAGCTACCGCAAGCGGTTGCTGTGGCGAAAAGGGAAAAGGAGTCAGGGAGCGCAAACCAGCTCGCTCCCTGCTCCTTTTTCGGTTCGAGAAGGCTACGATATGATCTCATAGTTCCAACGGAACCGAGAACACATTCAGTGACAACAGCCGTTAGACAGCTGCGATCAGCACAGCCGATGCGCTTCGCGCATCGTGCCTACTTAGCGCGCTAGCGCGCGGGGCGCACGGACGCCCGCGCTCCCAGGGGATTCGCCTACGCACTTCACTGAACATGTACGGAACTGCTAATTGGCCAGGACAGGTACTTGTACCGACAATCTGTCATCCTCTTACGCGCGCAGCGCGAAGGATCTCGTCTTGCAGCCACGAGATCCTTCGCCGCTCTCGCTTTGCTCAAGCGGCTCAGGATGACAATTTCGTGCTCAGAAAACCTATGTTGGCCGAAACGTTACAGGACCTGGCAAGCATTCGGCGCGAGCGGCGGCGCGCCTGTTTACCCGCTATCCACGTTTCGCTGACGCTCCGGTGCGTGGGACGCTGGCGTCACATGTACCGGGGCCGAGCCCATCTATGTGACATGTGTGTCCGGTTGGCCCGTCCATCCGCCGGACGCTGGCGTCACATGTCTTAGTGTTACGATTGAAAACGACTGACAGGCAGCCGATGATTCCTTGTCGTCTATGACGCTCATCTGCCCGGGGATTGCTGCCGATTGGCTGCTCCGCTGTGTGGCAGTGTAAAGCAACGTTCGAGATGCTCGACTGCCTTGCGGTCCGCGCGCGCCGGGCTCATTTCCGCTTCTTCGAGACAATCGATGAAGGTCTTCCATTGCACTTTGAGCATGCGCCTCAAGTCCGGGGACAAGTGCTTGAGCGCCTCCGGGCGCCAACAATCAACCGGCCGGCGCGGTCTGAGAATGACCAGGACTCTGATGAATCCACCCATACGACTAAATCCCCCGCCGGGACCCGGCTGCCTTTTTAGCTCACCGTTGCCAGAGCTTCCATTACCATCATAGCCCCGATCGCCCACCAGGACCGGTCGAGCCAGCTAAAGACATGATTAAAATATGGGGTGCCGCAACATCCCACCCGGTCTCGATTTCCAGAGTTGTGCCTGCTGGCGATCCAGCCACATGATGGTACCACATACAGTATCGTTCTACACGGGCGAATCCAGTTCGATACAGTATGCTGTGATGCAAACCATTGCTCCCGTTCCAACCCGCTCGTCCTGTTCCAACCCGCTGGACGAAGTTTCCAGAGCGACGGTTCGCTCCACGCAGTCAGTCAACCCGTGGCACGCTGGCGATCCACCGTCTCGACCAGCATTATATGTGGTACCAGTCCCACGCTTG
>DATNRD010000072.1:0-3141 GCA_036703665.1 Candidatus Obscuribacterales bacterium | reverse complement strand
TTCCGCGCCTGCATCGACCACTCAGTCGTCGGCGCCGGCAGCGCCCCCTGTACCGCCCGGCGATCTTCAACCGCAGCCGCAATAGCCCAAGGGCTTCTTCGTTGCCTTGCGGGCTCAGCGGCGCGGGCCGTCCGCGATCTTGTCCTGCCCTGTGCACCCTGATAAACTCCTGAAGCCTTTGCCACAGGAGGGGCCCAGCAATTGGCAGATGAAAACGAGACGTTCCGCATGCTTATAGAAGCGGCCCGGTCCGCTTCCCGCAAGACGTACTCTCCTTACTCTCGTTACGCTGTGGGCTCCGCCGTTCTTACCCATGACGGCAGGCTTTTCACCGGCTGCAATGTCGAGAATGCCTCTTATGGGGCGACGATCTGCGCCGAGCGGACGGCGCTGGTAAAGGCTGTCTCCGAGGGCTTCACCAGGTTCAAGGCGATAGCCATCGTCTGCGGAAATGCACACGATTGCTGGCCATGCGGCATTTGCCGGCAGTTTATCTGCGAGTTCGGCACGGACATCGAGGTCCTGGTCGAGGGGAAAGACGGCGCGATCAAGGCGCTCAGGCTGGCGGAACTGCTGCCGCACCACTTCGGGCCCGAGCACCTTTCGAGATAAAATCTGCTTGACATTCCCTAATTTGGTGGTTCAATAATGTCATCCATTTTGGAAACGGACACCCCTTACTATCTGGCGGAGATTCGATGAGCAACGTTGAGCGGCAGGGGCTGCGCGAAAGCCACAAAGCTACCGATGGCGGCTTCGGGATTCTGGATGCCTTCCAGGGCTGCTTTGAAGATGTCATGAAGGACTTCCACAAAGCTCAGTGCGAGTTTTTGAACTCCAAGCCGGCTGAAGCTGTGCTCCCGAAAGCCGAGATAAGCCAGGACAGCCGGGGAGAGTTCATCGCCTTTGCCGCCATGGACAAGTCCAGGCAAAACAGTCCCGACATAGGCGAGTGGCTCGATAACCGGATTAAGCTGGACAAGCGGCAAGCTGCCTGAGACATATAAGTTAACGACCCGGGTACGCCACCCGGGTTTTTTTTGCTGCATCGTAGGCGTCGTGGAGAGGCTGCCGGGACCTCTTGTGAACTTCCCGGATTTGTGGCTTTCGCTGCAACCTTGTGTGCAGACGGACTTGCCGGATTATTGCCTGGCGAATCGGTCAGTCCAGTCGCTGCTCTTGCGATACCAGCCTAGCGCAGTTGTCCGAAATGTTGCCATTGTGCATGAGGGGTGGTTCCGTTGAGGTTGGCGCTCCTGATTCTTTAGTTTGACGGTGCAACTCTGTTCAATTGACATTCTTGGCGAACATCGATCTCACAGGCCCGGATACAGACACGACTTTTCCGTTGAACGAAAGACCCTAACGGTCTTGCGTCGTTCTATAGCTTGTCTTTCAAGCGGGCTGCCGCTGCCGTTTGTTCGACCCCCTCATTTTTGAGCTGCTCTACCAAACCAAGGAGCATGGGGAATGCTCGGGGAATTCGACGTAATTGTCATTGGATCTGGCTTTGGGGGCGGAACTTCAGCGCTGCGCCTGGCGAGGGCGGGCAAGAGGGTTTGCGTGCTGGAGCGCGGCCGTCGTTGGCGGGGCGAAAACCTTCCTCCCCGTCCGGAATATCCTGATGCCACGGTCTTTCCGCGGCCCGGGGACAGCCACCTGCTCTGGGGACCGCAGCTGTCGAATCCGACCAGGCAGCGACTGGGACTGCTGGACCTGCGTATTCTTCCGGAGCTCTTCGGCTTCGTCGGTGCGGGCGTGGGAGGCGGCTCGCTGGTCTGGTCGAACGTGGTGGTCAAACCGGCCGAGTCGGTGTTTGCCGCCGGCTGGCCGCGGGGGACCACCTTGCCGGCCCTCGAGCCCTACTATCGCCGCGCTGCAGCGTACCTCAAGCCGGCCCTGGTGCCTGGCATCCCGGGTGTGCCGGACCCCATCAAGGGCCGCCGCATCATGCGCGCGGAACTCCTCCAGCAGACTGCCTCTGCGCTCGGGCACACCTGGAAGCCGGTGACCACTGCGATTCACTTTGGCGACGAGGACAACGCGCACTCCCAGGGCCACGGGCGGGCCCTGCAGAAGGGGTGCAACTACTGTGCTCGCTGCAACTCAGGTTGTCCCCGGGGGGCAAAGAACCAGGTGGACCTTACCTACCTGGCCGAGGCCGAGGCGCTTGGAGCCGAGGTGCGAGCGCTGCATCAAGTGACCGCCGTTCACCCCGTTGCCGGTGGCTGTCGCGTACACTTCAGGCGTTATGCGCTCGACGGCAGGGTCGTTGAGAACGGCTGCCTGGAGGCACCATATGTGGTGCTAGCTGCCGGCGCCTTCGGTACGACGGAACTGCTGCTGCGCATGAAAGCGCGTGGCATGCTGTCTGCTCTCAGCCCGGCTCTGGGCACCAGATTCAGTGTCAACGGCAACGTCACCGGCGCCGGCGTCAAGTCCACCAAGCCCGATCCCGGCGTGGACTACAACAACGGTCCGGCAATCACGGGGCTGATCGACATGCAGGACTGTGTTGTCGAAGACCTGGTGATCCCACCCTGGTTCATCAATTTCGTCGGTGCCGGCACGCTGGAGCGAATGCGTTTCCTGGCCGGTGTCATGCTCGGAAAGTCGGTCGACATCGAGCAGGAGAAGCGCAAAGCGAAAGACGTGGTCATCTGGGGCGGCAACGGCATGGATCGCGCCTGCGGTCGCCTCAAGCTGAACAGCCTCGGCAGGCTGAGCCTGGAGTGGCCGGGTGGCCTTGCCAACGAACCTGTCTTTGCCAGGCTCCACGCGGTCATGGCAGAGCTTGCTAGAGCACAGGGCAGGAAGTACATCCCCAACATCGCCTCCAGCTTCGGCAAGCAGGCAACCGTACACCCACTGGGCGGTTGCGCCATGGCGGACAGTCCGGACAACGGTGTTGTGGATGCGTGCGGCAGGGTGTTCGGCTATCCGGGGCTCTTCATCGCCGACGGGTCGGTCGTGCCGACGGCGCTGGGGCGGAACCCGTCCTTCACCATAGCCGCGCTCGCCGAGCGCACCGCAGAGCACATGCTTGCGGACATGGGCACCGGCTAGGGCAGGCAGCATGGCGCGGAAGCGTTGGAGAGGACCGCGCTGGCGGTTTTGTTCAACGCTGCCGCTGTATCCGTT
>DATNRD010000071.1:0-6244 GCA_036703665.1 Candidatus Obscuribacterales bacterium | reverse complement strand
GAGCCGGGCTCCAGCCGCACTCAGGAAGTGACGGTCTGCCAACAGATTCTCCAGTCTCTCGGGCTGAGGGCTTTTGCGCCGCAGGTAACCGCCTGCCCCGGCTGCGGCAGGACTACCAGCACGCTTTTCCAGGAGATGGCCGCCGACATCCAGGATTATCTGGCCCGGCAGCGCCCTGTTTGGCAGAGCCGCTACCCCGGAGCAGAGAAGTTGCGCGTGGCGGTCATGGGCTGCATCGTCAACGGGCCAGGCGAATCGCGGCACGCGGACGTCGGCATATCGCTGCCCGGCACGGGCGAGGAGCCGCGCGCGCCCGTGTACGTAGATGGAGAGCACGTCACCACTCTCCAGGGACCGACGCTGGTAGCCAACTTCATCGAGATACTGAACCGGTACGTCCAAGAGCGCTTCGGCGCCGTGACGGCAGCGCCAAATTAGTATCGACTGCGCAACCGCGACGCCGGCAGTGGGAGACGACCAGCCGCCGGATTGAGGATCTCGAAACAATGGGCGAAAACGACTCTGGGAGCCGCTTTTCCTTTGCCTGCCAAATGGACAGGACTGTCCCCAAAGGGACCCAAAAGTACACAGGGGAGATCACAGTTACTACGAGGCATCAGAAATGGGTCAGTTAAATTTTCTGCCAGTCATCTGCAGCCACGAATCGCCGGAGATGCCGTACATTTGTGGTCGCAACGATTACATCATCACGCGGATTGAAATCGGCAAGCACCTGAGCCTGAGCGCACAATATAACATCACCATCGAGAGCATGTTCATGAGCCAGAGGGCGGCGGCGGCTCGCGACTTTGCCCACAGCTCCGCTGCTCGCCGCATACTTGCAGTATCAATAGGGATGTAGCCCAGTGCCGCCGCGAGGCCATCCAAGCGCCCGATTGCGTTCTTCGATCCGAGCCTAATCAGCTCCCTTCGTAATTCATAGTCGGCAATCTCCGGCACATACGGTTGGTGACCTTCGCTCATCAGCCGGTTGATCCATTTAAGTACGGGACCATTGACTGTACCTTTCGGATTGGTGGCAAGTCCCAATACAACCGTGTCCAAAAGCACCAGCTTACTGATTAGGGAAAAACTTTCTTTCCGACAGCCTGTCCTGATCCAGGAGCTTTTTCAAAATTTCCCACTCGCTCGTGTCATCATCTTGGTCATCGGTTTCCAACCAATGACCGATGAGCTTAAGAGCCTCTTCGACATTCGGCCGCCTTATTCTGGAAGGTGGCTGCTCTTCTGGAAATTTTTGGGACGTCGTCATTTTAGCGAAACAACCTCGTTCATGTCCCTCCGGTAGATATTTTACCAAGCCTGTCCATCGCCAGCGCCGAGGTCGCCACGCTCGGGCGGCCAAACCGATGGTGCAAACCATTCGGTGAGGCAAGATAAAGGAAAATCTCTTCTTGTCCGCTATCCCAGCGCAGATACTCGGGCATTCCAGCTTGGAAATGACGTTCAGCCGTTATGCTCGATACATACCTGAAGCCATGTCAGAACAGCGCAGAAAGCTTGCGCATTTATTCGGAGCACAAGGGACATCTGATGACCGGGCGATGCATGGCATCGCCCCTGCGGACAAAAGGTCCACCGAGCAAACAGAACTTGACGCCAGGGAGATCACAAAAGAGATCACAGGCGCGGTTGTGCCTATAGACACCGCATCCCAAAAGCCTGACAGGGTGCGGCGCCCAAGACGCCCAAAGAAAGAAAATAGGCCGGCAGTGGGAGCTTCCCCATTGTCTTACCGGCGGCGTACCTGGGTAGGATCAACCTGGAGACCCAGGCCCGGGCAGGTTTCACGTGACAGACAAGGCAGGCGATCGAACCAGCAAAGACGTCGGCAGCAGCGAGCCGGCTGCCCTGGAGCGGCTGCGTCAGGAGATCGAGCTGCACAGAAAAAACGAGAGCTCCCGGAGCTATCTGTCCAGAGCGATCGGTGCTCTCTACGGCAAAGATGACACCGCCCTGGAAAAGCTGGAGAAACTGTCCGAGCAAGCGGATAAGGCCAAGCAATCCGGGGATGCAGCAGCTCTGTCCAGGCTGGCGAAGGAAGCGGAAACTGAGGTAAGCAAGCACCGGGAGGCACTTGCCACCGAGCAGGAGATCAGGCATTACGCATGCGGGTTCCTCAAGACCGCCGCCCTCTTCATGCGCGGGCGCATCGGACTGGCAGGCACCATCGGGCTGTATGCCCTGGATCAGATGAACCCTTCCGACAGGCTGAGCGTGCAGCTTCTCGATGGCACCATGGGCGGTGCCAAGGGCGGGCTCCTGAAAGGCGCGCTGCATATTATGGGCACCAGGAACGTCTCTGTTCCCCTGAAGGGTGTGGGACTGGGCGTGACGAGCCGCGTCCTGGAGACAGGGCTGACTCGCTCGACTCACCTGGATCCAGGCAGCGGTGAATTCAGCCTCGGCAGCGGGCTCGGCACCCTGGCCAATACGGCTTTGAATAGAAAGGCGCTGCTAGCCGATGCGCTCATCTTCAGCGTTGCCCACGGTCTGCTCAAGGGAGCGGACAGGCTGACGCTTGGGAAAATCGAGAGCAGCGCCTTTTTGAAGACCGCCTTGACCGGCACCACATTCGGTATGTCATCGGGCGCAGCCTCGGAAATCATGCGCCAGCAGGCCGCCGGCGAGTCCTTCGATTTCGGGAAAGTCGCCAGACGAGCGCTCATCCAGGGAGCGCTCGATACGGTTGCCGCTGCACCGGGCGGCATTCAGGCACGCAACTTGCAGACTCGAATAGCCTCCGAGAGGCTGGCAGCCGAGAAGGCGCTGGCCGACAAGCTGGCAGCCGAGAAACCGGCTGCCGACAGGGCTGCCTCCGATAAACCGGCGGCAGAAAAACCGGCTGCCGACAAACGTGTCGCGGAGATCCTGGCGCAAGAGCTAGCCGCCCAGGAACGGTCCGCCAGGCAAGCGGCCAAAGCCGAGAAGGCGCGCCAGCGCAAAGAGCGCCGGCAAGAGGCCGAGCGCAAGCAGAAGGAGGAGCAAGCCGAGCAAGAGCGGATAAATCGCCAGCGCAAGGAACAGGAGCGCAAGGAGCGCCAAGCCGCAGAGAAGGCGAGAAAGGCACAAGAAGAGGCAGCTCGAGAACAAGCACGCCGGGAACAGAAAGAAAGAATCAAACAGCAGCAGGAGAAGAAGGAGGCAGAACGGCTCGCGGCTCACGAGAAAGCTCAGCAGGAAAAGCTGGCCGCAGAAAAAGCCGCGCAAGAGAAGCTCCTTTCGGAAAGGCAGGCCTGGGAATCGAAGAAGCGTCCTGCCGGCGAGGTGTGGCGCGAAGTCCAGCAGCAGCTGGCCGGCGCCGCTCGCCTGCGCCCGGCACAGGAGACAAGAGGAGACAAAGCACAGCGAGAACTTTTTGACTGGGCCGTGACCGAGCAAGCACCGCGTGGCGGCGACTCCGGAGGTACGCTGGAGCTGATGCGCCTGAGACGGGAAGTCCAGCAGCAGATGGGCAGAGACGGCTGGGTCCTGGTTGAGACCGCCAAGAGCTCGCTGGCGGATGGGGCGGGCATGGACTACATTCTGGCCAATACCAGGGACGGCCGCTATCGATTCATTGATGCCACCCTTGATCCGATGAGCAAAGCCGGTCTTCCAGAATTGAGGCGCAACAGCGTCATAGTGATAGCGCTCGACGAGATCAAGTCCCCTACGAACGCGACGAAGGCGGAGTTTCTCAAGCTGCTAAAACAAATGATGGCGGAGCCGACCCCGCTAAACCTTTCAGACACGCCGCCACCAAGATTAAGCGGCGCGTTGGCTCCCGAGCAGGCGAAGGCGGAACTGGCCAGGTTTCGCGCATCGCTTGTGGAGAAGGTCAAATGGATGGAGTTCGATGCCGGGCAGCAGGAGCATTCAGGGCAGCACAGGCAGGGTCTCTCGCTCAGGGAGGGTGCCAGGGCCCTGGACGATTACAACACGGATCTCTCCAGAGTCGGCGTCTTCAGGCGCATGGAAGCCGATAAGGCCGCCGATCCCAACTACGAAAGCGACCTCGCCGCCTTCGGACAGCGCGTCGCACAAACGGCCAGGCAGGTCTTGAAGCATTACTTCGCCAAAGGCGAAGTAATGAGGACTCCTTTCGAACCCGCCTCCGGCGCCCTTACGGTCTCAGACAAGCAAGGCCGGCGGTTCGTGTACGTCCTGGCGGACGAAAGGCTCTACTTCGAGACCGCCGGTGGTGGCATGCGCTATGAGGTCAAGCGCATCGCAGATCTGATGGACAGAGTGCTGTCCGCGGCAGAGGTGGACGCGTTCCGAAACGGCGCCAGCAAAAATGCCAGAGGTTTCGATCGTTACGAGCTCAAGCGCAGCCTGAGTTCGCATCGGTCACCGGAACGCCTGACGGTCATGCAGCGATTGCTCGATCGCCTGAGCGCCGAGAGCACTGAGTCCTTGCTGGGAAGGTAGCCGTCAGCTCTCGGAAAGCGCCTTCCTGAACTCTTCGGTCAGCTTGGGGACGACCTCGAACACATCGCCCACGATCCCGTACGTCGCGTACTTGAAAATGGGTGCGTCCGGATTGTTGTTGATGGCAACGATTACCTTCGAGGAAGACATCCCGGCCAGGTGCTGGATCGCCCCTGAGATGCCGCAGGCGATATAAAGCTGCGGACTGACGGTCTTTCCGGTTTGACCCACCTGATGCTGATGGTCTATCCAGCCGGCGTCCACCACGGCACGGGAAGCACCAAGGGCCGCTCCCAGAACATCGCAAAGCTCCTGAAGCATCCCCCAGTTCTCCGGACCCTTTATGCCGCGCCCGCCCGAGACGATAATCGGTGCTTCGCTCAATTCGACCTTGGCGCCAGCGGCGGCATGCGTCTCCACCACGCGGGCACGCACCTTCTCAGGCTTGACCTCCAGCATCTCCACCGGTGCCGTATGCGCAGCATCCGGCTCGATGGTGAAAAACGCGTTGGGACGCAGCGTCATGAACACTGGCTCCGACTGAAACTCGAAGGTGCCGTATGCCTTTGCGGAGTACATCGGGTGAACGGCCAGAAGCGTGCCCTCGCGCTCACGCAGCTCCGTGACATCCGTCAGGCAGCCGGCATCGCAACGCGCAGCAGCGCGTGGAATGAGGTCCTTGGCCATGGCGGTCCAGGCGCTGAACACGAAGCGCGGATCGCTGCGTTTCACCGCCTCGACAAGCGCGGCAGTAAAGCCTTCCGTGGAGTACTGCGCAAACTCGGCATCGTCGGCGACCAGGACCTTGTCGGGTTTGTACTTGAGCAACACGGAGGCCAGATCCTTGACGCCCTGTCCGACCAGAAGGGCAACTACCGGTCCACCGGCTCGATCCGCCTGCCGCCTGGCTTCCGACAACGCCTCCAGGCTGGACTTTCTTACTTGCCCGCCGCGGTGCTCTATAAAAACCAGAATTCCTTGAGCCATTTTTGTTTGGGTCCTTTCAGCGTAAGCACACCGGCGCCACAGCCAGATGGGCTAAATCACCTTCGCTTCTGTCCTCAGCAAGTGAACCAGTGTCTTTGCCTGCGTTTCCGCATCGCCCTCGATCATTTTTCCCTGCGGGCGCGGCGGCGGCAGCGTCAGCTCCGTGAGCTTGACCTTGCAGAACTGCTGCCCGACCTTTCCCGACGAACCGAGGGCCTCGGCGTTCTTTACGGCGATTTCCTTCCGCCTGGCGGCCATCACGCCTTTTATAGACGGGTAACGCGGCTCGTTGAGCCCCTTCTGTGCGCTCAGCACAACCGGCAACGTTCCCTCGACGATCTCGTGCGCGCCTTCTATCTCACGTTCGGCTTTGAACTTCTCGCCCTCGATTTCCAGCTTCACGACCATCGTCACTTGCGGGAGATCGAGCAGCTCGGCCAACATGGCCGGCACCTGGCTGTGGTCGCCGCCGACCCCCTGCTGGCCGCAGAAGATTACATCGAAGCCACCACCGGCGATGGCAGCCGCCAGGACTTTCGCCGTGCTGAGGGGATCGAGATCTTGGAAATCCGGATCGTTCAAGTGCACGGCGTTGTCGACGCCACGGGCGAGCGTATCCCGCAGCACATCGGTCACTTCGTTGCCGCCCATTGAGAAGGCGACGGTCTCTCCGCCATGCTTCTCCTTCAGGCTAAGGGCCTCCTCGATGGCAAATTCATCGTAGGGGCTGGTGATGAAACGGACGTCGGCAAGATCGATGTGCCGGTTGTCGGCACCTATCTTGATCTTGGTTTCCGTGTCCGGCACGGACTTGACACAGACC
>DATNRD010000070.1:0-6487 GCA_036703665.1 Candidatus Obscuribacterales bacterium | reverse complement strand
TATAGCGTTTCCTTATGTTAACAGGGGCGCCGCCGGGCTGCGCCCCTGCCGCTATGGTAATCCACTGGGACGGCACACAGGCGTCACCACAGGTTGCCGGGGCGACTTCTGCCGCGCCCGCCTGGGAAACAGGCCTTTTATGCTCGCATGTGGACCCTGGTCTTCGGCTGAAGGATAATGATCGGCATGAGTGGTCAGGTGGATCTCGAGTTCGCGGATGTATCGCGCCTTCCTCAGGTGAAAGCTCTTAAGGAGGTGTCCAGGCTCTTTTACGACAAAGGCTGGGCAGTTGGAACGAGCGGCAACTTCAGCGTCGTTCTGGCGCGTGACCCCTTCAGATTGTTGATTACGGCCAGCGGTCGTGATAAGCGGCAGATGGAGGGCTCTGATTTCCTGGTGATCGATGCAAGCGGGCATCCGGTGACGGACAGCAATGGCAAACCCTCTGCGGAAGCGGCCCTGCATCTTGTGCTGGCCGGTCAGCCGGATGTCGGTGCCGTTCTTCACACGCATTCGGTGTGGGCGACCCTGTTGTCCGACTGGTTTTTTGCCGCCGGTGGGTTTGCCGTCGAAGGCTATGAGATGCTGAAGGGCCTGAGCGGCATTACGACGCATGAGCACGAACTTTGGGTGCGCGTCTTCGATAACACGCAGGACATGCCCAGGCTGGCAGGGCACGTGGAAGCCTGCCTCAATCTTGCGGAGAACCCACTCAAGCACGGCTTTCTCATACGCCGTCACGGTCTGTACACCTGGGGTAAGGACCTGGGTGAAGCACGCCGGCATGTAGAAATCTTCGAGTTCCTGTTTGAGGTGATGGGGCGTCGAATGCAGTTGGAGCAGCGCTAACGGCGCCGGCTCCGTCAAGGAGAGAACGTCATGGCGATCGTATCGGTACCGGATGAGGGTGTAAGAATCGACACACCGGAGGCGATCCAGCGGTTCCTATCCAATTTCGGCATCTGGTACGAGAGTGCCGGCGCCCAGGCTAAGGTGCGGGCGGATGCGCCGGCAGACGAGGTTCTGGAAGCGTATCGACCGGACCTCGAGAGATTGATGAAGCGCGGTGGTTATGTTACCGCAGACGTTATCGATGTTACACCTGCGACGCCGGGACTGGACGCCATGCTGGAGATGTTCAATAAGGAACACACGCACAGTGAAGACGAGGTGCGATTCGTCCTCAAGGGCAGCGGCATATTTCACATTCATCCTGAGTCAGGGCCGGTCTTTTGCGTGGAAATGTTTGCCGGCGATATGATTAGTGTTCCGGCGGGCACCAGACACTGGTTCAATCTCTGCGCCGATCGAACCATAAGGGCCATACGCCTGTTCAAGGACAAAGCCGGCTGGACGCCCCATTATGTGGAGGACGGGATTCATGGCCGATACCAGCCGCTCTGTTTCGGACCGGCGTTCATTCCAGGTGGACAGCGGAAAAGCCAGGTCGTCTAGCCATGATCAAGTTTGCCGGTAAGGGCATCTTGCTGGACATTGAAGGCACCGCCTGCTCGGTTTCCTACGTGTATGATGTCCTCATTCCCTACGCAAGGCGCGAGCTGCCTGACTTCCTGCGGAGGCACTGGCGCGAACCGGGTCTCATGCATGCCTGTGAACTGCTTGCCCATGATGTTGGCCTGCCCGACGCGTCCGCATGGCTTGGCAGTAAGGCGGCGACGCCGGAGGCGATCGGTGGCATTGTCGAGGCAGTCGTGCGCCTTATGGATGCGGATGTGAAGGCTACCGGACTCAAAGAGCTGCAGGGGCTGATCTGGAAGGAGGGCTACGCGCGCGGAGATTTGCGCTCGCAAGTCTTTCCCGATGTGCCGCGCTGCCTGGCGGCGTGGCACTCGGCAGGTATCGATGTGCGCATCTTCTCTTCGGGAAGTGCTGAGGCTCAAGTCTCCTTCTTCTCCCACACTGAATATGGTGACATGGAGACGTTCCTCAACGGGCACTACGACACGACAACCGGGCCCAAAAAGGAACCGGCCAGCTATGTCGCCATTGCCGCCGACATGCACCGGGAGCCCCAGTTTATCCTCTTCCTCAGCGATGTCACGGCCGAGCTGGATGCTGCCCGGGCCGCCGGCATGCAGACAGGACTTACGGACAGGCCAGGCAATGCCCCTGTTGCTGCTGGTCACGGTCATCCAGTGATCGCCAGCTTCAGCGAAATCGAGCTTGTCTGATACCCGAATCTATGCAGTCAGTGGCGGTGCCGAACCAAACTGGTTATTGCGCGGGCACTCGGTAACAGATGTAATACGTGCCGTCCTTGTAGCCGATCGGATAGGACGTAGAGGTCCGATGAACCCTTTGCCCGGCTATGACATACTCTGGTCCGCCTCCGGGCGCGAATTCGATGACGATGTGCCCCACTACAGGCAACACCGGCTTGTAAGGGACCCCATCACGATCCGTGGGCTCGTTGTCCCTGGCACCAGCCTCTTTGAAATAGATTCGCTTTATAGGGGAGCCGAAGTCGCCTCTGGTCATGTCGAAGTAACTGTCATCGATCGGGGGACTGCCCGCATAGGCAAGGGCCCGGATTGCCTCGACATCTCTGGCCTCGTGCGCGGCTTTGAAGCGCTCGGCAAGCGTTTCAAAAGCCGCTTCATCGAATCTTGCCGGTGCGCTTTCCTGCTGGGATGCCGTCGACCCGGGAAAAGTCTCTTCAGACTGCTCGGCAAGCCGGCTGCTGTCCGTCTCTGTGTTGGCACGATGCTTTCGTCCCTCGACAACGTCTTCCAGCCGGTCGATCATCTCGCCGCACCCGGCCAAGCAAAGCGAAACGAGCAACAACGCTGCGATCTGTCGAATTTCACGCATTGACTGGAAGTGCCCCGGCAACGGTCTCGTGTATTATAGCCGATGCCGTGGACTAACCGCGGTACTAGTGTTGCATCTGCCATGATGCACCAGCCGGCTCGGTCAATGCTTGTATGAGCCGGTATCCTGCCACCATTGACGGTGCCAGCGGGCCGAACATGGCCGGAGCGTTTACTTCCACGTGCGCGGCGACCCCAGCCGCAAGTATGGCGGTCAGCCGATACGGATCGGAGGCACTGACCAGCACCGCGCCGCTGCCGGAATCGTTGGCTCCGATGCAGAGCACCGCGAATTTGCCGCTCTCGATTTCCTCTGGGGAGCCGGGCCCGGGGAGCGAGTCGATGAGCGCGGTCACCAACCTTCTTAACGGGGATCGAAGCACCAGTCGGGCGGAAGTGGTGATAAGGGAGGCAATGAAAGGCGGCATCGGCAGAACTATGTAAGTCGAAATCGTCGCGGGGCGCAAATGCAGGGGCAGCATGAAAACCTCTCCTCCCGGGAAGGCATAAGCCAACTTCCCTTTTTCGCCCGGTATCGAGAAGCGACGAGGCCTGGAGGCCGGATGCACCTCTGTCAGAACCCCGTTCTCCAGCCAGAAACCGGGCGCGGCGATGGCGCCCAGGGCGCTCTTTTTTGTTCCCTTGCTTGTCCGCAGATCGTGGACGCAGTAGACGACTTCCACTGAATTGAGAGGACGCAGTTGCTCGGCCAGTGCCGCAGCAGCCGCGTCGGCCAGGGCGTACTCCACTGCGCAGGCGGGGATGAGGGCTGCGTGCTTGCTGCGCGCTTCTTGCCCGTAGCGCTCGTATACCCGGCGGATGAACTCCTGCTCGCCTGTCGTGTCGATGTAGTGAGCGCCGATGCGCACGCATTCGCGTACCACCGGTTCGCCTATCTCCGCGAAAGGTCCGGCACAATTGACGACGGTAGTGGCTGGCTCCAGTGCCGCTGAAACACTGGCTGGTTCGGTCACATCGATCGGGACGCAGTCAAATGACCCGCCGAGAGAACCGATCAGCTTCTCCAGCTTTGCCTTGTTGCGCCCGGTCAGGCGCACCTTGCAACCGCGTGCAATCAGTTGTCGGGCTACCTGTTGCCCGGTAAAGCCCGTGGCGCCGACAATGACTATCATGGCGTGGTAGCTACCCCGTTGCCATCAACCATGCGGACGAAGGAGAAACCACGCAGCTGCGGCTGCCAGAGCGAGGATCAATATAATGCCGACAATGACAGGGAGGACGGGAAATCGACGCGGTTCCGCACTGAGGGATTTGAGCCGGTTGACCTCGACAGAACCGGATTCTCTGTCTGCCCCGAGCAGTCTGGCAGCTTTTCCCTTCGCCTGCAACTTCTCCACTTGTATGCGCGAGACCGGTACCTCGCGCTGGATCTCCTTCCGCAGGTCCACTCCGGAAAACTCGCTGGTCGCCTGCGAAGCAGGTGACGCATCTGGCCGGGATCTGGTGACGATAGGTGTGCCTTTCATTGCTGCTTCCAGAGCTTCCTTCATTTCGAGCATGGACTGAAAGCGCTGATTCCTGTCCTTCTCCAGTGCCTTGAAGACTATAGCTTCTATAGCCTCGGGGACGGCGACATTCGGGCGAGCGATTGTAAACGGCCTCGGCTGCTCCTTTACGTGCTTGGAGATCGTCTCCATGGCGTTCTGTCCCTGGTGCGGTGGGAAACCGACGAGAGTCTCGTACATCGCCGCACCGAGCGAATATATGTCCGTGCGCGGGTCGAGCTGGCTGCCGGTGCATTGCTCTGGGCTCATGTACAGCGGACTTCCGAAGACCTCGCCTGTCTTTGTGAGCTGGAGCGATTCGCCGGTCATGTTGATCAGCTTGGCGATTCCGAAGTCGAGCACCTTGACGAAATCGGGTTGACCCTCGGTCTGCAAGAGCGTGATGTTGCTCGGCTTGACGTCGCGATGAATTATTTGCTGGCGGTGCGCATGCTCGAGGGCGTTGCATGCCTGGATGAATATCGGCACGACGCGCCGAAAATCGAGGGGTCCCGAGTCCGCTATGACGGCAGCCAAGCTCTCGCCCTGCACGTAGTCCATGACCAGGTACGGCTGGCCCCATTCGGTTACGCCGAAATCATGGACGGCAACCACATTGGGGTGGCTCAGGCGGCTGGCTGCACGAGCTTCCACCTGGAAGCGCAAGAGACTCTGCTCGTCATCAAGCAAGTGGCCCTTAAGGACCTTGATTGCGACGATGCGGTCGATAAGAAGATGTCTGGCTTTGTAAACAATGCCCATTCCGCCTTTGCCAGCTATTTCCAGGATCTCGTAGCGGTCCCCGAGAACGACTCCGAGCAGGGGATCCCGCTGTTCGGCCGGCATGGCAACAAGCATGTTTCCGTCGTGCGGGCAGACTATGATGCGCCCCGTGAAAATGCCGCGGCACTGAACGCACATCTTTCTGGTTTCTGATGTTTCTCCCGACACCACGCGAGCTATCCCTTTCTTTCCCCCAGGCTGCAAGAATCCGGCCGGTTGACGGTACTACATGTGGTGAGGACGGTCAGCCAGAACCATTCTAGCATCGCCACGGCTACCCCCCTGCTGCTGGCTCCTCATTATCGGCTGATCCTTCACGCCCGGGGTTTCTCCACTTTGCTCTTCAACCAGCCGAGAACCACCCAGACTACCTCCTCCGTGAACTGGTTCTCTTCGAAGATCAGATGCTCTCTGTCGCCGACGACGACAAGCAGCTTGTCCTGTGTGGCAAGCTCATTGAACAGATCGATGGTTCCTTCCGGTTTGACAAGCCTGTCCTTGAACCCTTGAATCACCAAAACTGGAGTATCCGTGATTTGCTTGGCAGCATCGTGGTTGTCGTTCATGAATTGCTGGAATTGCAACAGCTCCTTGGGAGAAATCTCCTGTCGGTTGAAGGGATCGGCGAACCATGCTCTGGATAACTCCGGGTCGCTGGTGGCTTGTTTTATCACTCTGGAGGTTATCTTCATGGGCTTGCTCGGACCTGTGAGCAGGCGCAGCGCCACCTTCAATTCGGTGCGCTTTTGCTGGAAACGATCGCCCGAGGGAACTGCTGAAATGAGCCCTGACACCAGTCCCGGATAGAGCGCGGTGAAGCGCATGGCGATTGCGCCGCCCATCGACTCTCCCAGGATGAAGACGGGAGTGCGCGGGTATGCCTTGTGAAGAACCTCTATCGCCTGTTTGACGTCCTCGATGCAGGCATCGAAATCCACCTTCTCCTTGCCCTTGAGCTGCATCCAGGTACCGAACCCTCTCACGTCGACAGCGAAGGTGGCAATGCCGAGATTGGACATGCGCTTGCCGAAATCCTCGTAGGAGGCGCTGTTCAGTCCCAGTCCATGCACACACAGGAGCACGACCTTGGGAGCCTGGTTCCTGGGGACCCAGGCGCGGCATGGCACCTCGATCTTGAGTCGTTGAACCGGTCGCCCACCGGAAGGGCGCGGTTTTGCAGCCCGCGCGGGCCTGGTGGTTTGTCTGGCGGGACGCTCCGCTTGAGCCTTAGCCGCCGGCGTGCCGTCCAGAGTCAGCATCGCGGTCACTGCCAGTACCGGCACCGTTAGCAGGATTTTTCCGATGCGTTTGCCCGTCATGGCAGCTATTGTCGCATGAAGCAGCCGGCAGAGTGGCCGTTGCAGGTTT
>DATNRD010000069.1:0-3818 GCA_036703665.1 Candidatus Obscuribacterales bacterium | reverse complement strand
AAGCCGCTGAGAGGCTAAAGGAAGACCTGGCCAGGGGCGCGACGGCACAGCCGGCCGGGACGCAGAAGCCGGCGCCGGCAGCGGAGCCGGCCGGCGAGTCGATGTCGATATTCCAGAAGCTGCTGCACTCGGAACCATACGATGCCCTTCTGAAGCCGGAAGAGCCTATAGGCGCGCCGCCGGCGACAGCATCAGCGGTGCCGAGCAGCAAAGAAAAGAGTCCACCGGACAAGACCGCCCTCGGCGGTGTGGTGGACAATGAAATCGAAGACATTTTCAGGAATCTGGTGCCGGACTCCGCGCAGAAAACGGTAGCTGAGAAAAAACCGGAAGCAGCCCAGCAGGACGAAGGACTGTTCGAGCAGAAAGCCATCGACGAGGAGGTCGACGACATATTCAAGCGTCTGGTGCCGGATTCGGCGCAAAGGACGGTAGGCCAGGAGCCACCGGCAGCCGCCAAGCAGGACGAAGGCTTGTTCGAGGAGACCGTCGTCAACGAGGAAGTGGACGATATCTTCAAGCGCCTCGTGCCGGCCTCGGCTCAAAGAGAGGTTTCCACTGAGATACTGCGGCAATTGAGAGCCGAGGTCGGGGCAACACCCGCTCAGGCGGGCGAACCGGCCGGGCAGACCACTGCACCGGCTAATCAGGCTCGCGGCCCGGTGGCGCGCGATCAGGCCCTCGAGCTGATCTCGAGCCTGGCCGGCGAGCCGACGGCCGCGCCAGCGCCGGCGGAGTCACCGCCCGAGCCCCTGCCAAAGGATGCCAAACAGCAAGAGGTTTCGGTGCCCGCTTCCGAGGCGAAGGAAGTAAAGGAGTTCGGCAGGCTCGCGGCCGCCACTCCGGCGCCGGAGCCGGAATCGGCCGGCGCCATGAAAACCATAGGGAAAATGCTCATAGACGTGCATGCCGTAGAGAACATCATCAAGTCGGCCCAGTCCGGCATGGCTGGTGCCACGACGGCCAGAATCGTGAGCGTGCAGAAGGGCGAGGACATAAAAGCTCTACTGGGGAAAATCGACCGGCAGCCCGGCGTGGAAGGGTCGATATTGATCGGGCATGATGGGCTGGTTATCTCCTCGACGATGCCCGAGGATACCGACAAAGACGCTCTCGGTGCGCTATGTCTGGCAGTCGAGAAAAGCACGGCGCTGGCTGCAGAAAAGCTCGGGTTGTCCAAGATGCGGCAAGCCGTTCTGCATTCTCCCGGCAAGCTCACCATCCTCAACGATGTTCCAGCAGGGGTGCTTGCCGTGTTCGTGGCCAGAGCAGCGGGGTCCGGGCTCAACGAGCTGATGGAGAAGATCGTCAACATCATGCATGATGAGTTCCCCGAGCTTCCCGTAAGCGAATTCTCGGCAGCGGTAGCCGAAGCGGAGGCAGCCGAAGCAGCCGCTGCACCAGCCTCGGGGGCGACACCAGCGATCCGGCCGCCAGTGCCAGGCGCAAAAACGCCTGAGACAGAACAAGCTCCGGAAAAGCAAAGCTTCCCGGCCGAACCCGAACAGAGGACAGCCGTCCAGGGAGAAACTGCCAAAACAACCGGGGCAGCTGAGATACGGTCCGAATTGGCCGCCGATCAGGAAGAGCCCATCGCGCTGGCGCCCCCCGCTTCCGACAAGCCCTCGCCGGCTTCCGCCGTCGCAGCCGATCTGGTAAGGGACCTCATAGCCAGTCTGGCAGGGGCTCCTGCTGAGCAGGCCACGGCGGAGCGCCCGCCCGTGAAGGAAGCGGAGCAGGTCACAGCGCCGGTGGAGGAAAGGGAGTCCTTGACGGGAGCTGCCGCGAAGATCACGCAACCTGTTCCGCTGTCCAAGCAGGAGCTGGAAGCGGCTCGGTCCGCTGAGGAAGAAGCCACGCCGCCGGGCGCAGCGGCCGAGAAGCCAACCGAGCAAGCACCGGCAGCAACCACAGAGCCGGCGCCTGTGACCGGGAAGCAAAGGGAAACTGCGGTGGCGCCCGAGTCGGCACCGGCCAAAGAGGTGAAAGAGTTCGGCAGGCTCTCGGCCAAGTCTGCGGCGGCGGACATTCAGCCCGAGCAGGGAACGATGAAGACAATCGGCAAGATGCTGATCGACGCGCAGGCGGTAGCCAACATCATCAAAGCAGGTGAGATACGGCCTGGCGGACTGACTACCGCCAGGGTCATAAGCGCCGCCAGAGGTGAAGGCATCCGCTCGTTGTTGGCCAGGATCGATTCCTACCCCGGTGTGGCAGGCAGCCTGATCGTCGGGCATGACGGGCTGGTAATCGCTTCAACGCTGGGCAGCGGGTGGGACCGGGACATGTATGGGGCCCTGTCATCCTCAATCCACAGCAACACCAACCTGGCAACGGAAAAGCTGGAGCTGGGGGCCCTTGCGCAAACGATTCTCCAGTCGCAAGACAAGGTGACCGTACTGACGGAAGTAGAGGTGGGCGTGCTGGCCGTTTTTTGCGAGCAGCGCGAGCCCGACAAGCTCAACGGGTTGCTCGAGGCCATCGAAGCCACCGTGCACGGCTAGCGGCAGGACACTGCAAATGCAATTGCGCTTGGCCACCTGGGCTTTCTGGCGTGCAACAATTCTCGGCATAGCGTTTGTTCTGCTTATGCTGAGGACGAGTCAGATGACAACACCATACGAAGCACCGATAAAAATGCCGCAGGTCGGAGAACCGGCCCCGAAGTTCAAGCTGCCCGCTTATCCGTCCGGCACCATCAGCCTGGACGATTACGCTGGCAAGAAAAACGTCATCCTTGCCTTCTACCCAAAAGACGACACACCGGGCTGCACCAAGGAGATGTGCTCCTTTTCCGAAGATCTGTCGCACTTCGAGGCGGCCGGCACGCAGGTGCTCGGCATCTCGTGCGACTCGGTTTCGAGCCACCAGAGCTTCGCCGGTAAATTCTCGCTCAAGCAGCCGCTTCTTTCTGATGGGGAGGGGACAGTGGCCCGGGCCTACGGAGTGGTACGCGAAGGCAGAGCCATGGCTAATCGCGTGCTCTTCGTAATCGACAAAAGCGGAATCATCCGCCACGTAGTCGAAGGCATGCCTGAAAACGCCGACCTGCTAGAGCTGGTCAAAAAGCTCTGACCCGATAGCCGCAGGACTTCGTCGCGACTCATTGGCAGTTGAGTTGCTTCCTTGGGTTCGGCCTAATAACCTCGGACCGCCCGAACTGCAAGAGGGCGGTCAAACCCGCCCCCTTGCGCTGATAACTCAGTAAACTGAGCCCCTCTCGGAAGGTATTTTCACGATAGCACACAGGTCTTCCGATGCCCACTATCCGGGTCAGCGGATTGAACTTTTTGCGGGTTTGATACGTATAAAACTCTGTGGGGTGACGGGCTGGTAGCTCAGCGGATAGAGCGCACCGTCGACCGGAATTCAGGTCCGGCTGGGACCGGCCTGGTCGAGTTTTTCCAGAACGAGTCCCTGGGTTATCACTTCGGGCAAGACAATAGGCTCGGTAGGCTTGCCGGCCGGGAAGATGACGTAGAGCGGCACACCCGAGCGGCCGAATTTGTTAAGCAGCCGGGTGATGCTTTCGTCCTGTTTCGTCCAGTCCGCCCGGAATGCCACCACATTCAGTGCCTTGAACTTGTTGATCACCGGCGCCGTATTGATTACGGCCTGTTCATTGGCCTTGCAGGTCAGGCACCATTCCGCAGTGAAGTCGATGAAGACTGTCTTGTTGTCCGCCAGAGCCTTGTTCAACGCCGGCAATTCGAAACGCTGCCATGCTATGCCGCCGGCTTGCGGCTCGGCCGGCTGAGCCGCCATCACCGGCGGTGCGGGACGGCCCAGACCGGGAACCGACCACACGCAGAAATAGA
>DATNRD010000068.1:0-5969 GCA_036703665.1 Candidatus Obscuribacterales bacterium | reverse complement strand
CTTTATTGGACAATTTTCAGCATCATCGTGAGGAACGCAGCGCGTTTTTAGAAAGGCATCGCAGCAAGGATGGACCTGTCATCCTTAGGAACGCAGCGCGTTCTTAGAAAGGCATCGCAGCAAGGATGGACCTGTCATCCTGAGGAGCGCAGCGCGTTTTTAGAAAGGCATCGCAGCAAGGATGGACCTGTCATCCTGAGGAGCGCAGCGACGAAGGATCTCGTAGCGGAACAGGCATCCTGTGCAGAGTCCTGAGATCCTTCGCTGCGCTTCCATGAGGATGACACCGGCCGGGCAGCCGGTAGCTGCCCAAGAGAAGAGCCTGGCGGCCTGCTTAAATCTTTCACATCGTTGGTCACGAAACCAGGCTGAGCGACCGCAGCCATTTCCATGTCCGTTCCAGGCCTTCCGGCAATTCTACACGCGGGCTCCAGCCCAGTTTCTCGCGAGCCACTGTTATGTCCAGGACATTGGACGGCACGTCGAGGGTACGCCCGGGGGTATAGGCCACCTCCACCGGAGCATCGACTACCTCGCGTATGGCGGCAACGATTTGATTCAGCGAATAGCCCCGCCCCGCCCCGATGTTGAAAACTCTCGGACCATCGCCCCCGGGCTCGTACTCGGCAGCCTTGAGCAGAGCCTCCACGGCATCCTTTACATAGATGTAATCTCTTACGACCTCGCCGTCGCCCCATATCGTAATCGGCTTTCCTTGAGCGATTGTGCCCAGGAAGACGCCAATCGCTCCCTGCTTCGACACGGGATTCTGCTGCTCGCCGTACGGATTGGAAATCCTGGCTACGACGTACTCGAGGCCCCACAGGTGCTGGAAAAGCTGAAGATATTTCTCGATCGTAAGTTTTGTTATGCCGTACGAGCAAATTGGATTGGTCGGGTGATTTTCAGGGATGGGTATCTGCTGCGGAACACCGTATACAGTGCCACCGGATGAGATGAATACCACCTTTCTTACGCTTAAGTCCCGGCATTGTTGCAGAAGCTGCACCGTATCGACGACGTTCGAGCGAATGTCGTATATCGGGTCTTCGTTCGATGTCTGAGGCAGCGTCGTGTAAGCCAGGTGAAAGACCCAGTCCATCCCCTGAACCACGTCGTGCACTTCTCCATGGTTCCCGCAATCGCCGACAACGTACTCTACATCATGACGAGGCTCGCTGAATCGGCTGGGATACCGGTCGAAGACGCGAACCTGATGCCCCGCGCCTCTCAGGACATCCACCAGGTTGGTTCCTATAAAACCGTTACCGCCGATTACCAGCGCTTTCATTCTTGCAGACACCGTAGCCAAGTCGTCCAGCTATGATAACATCCGCCGCTACCCCGCCTGCCTCACACCAGGCAAGCTGGTCTAGGTCGCGACATCGTTCTGTCGTAAACGCGCTCGACATCGTCCACCATCTCCGCGATGGTCCTCTCCGGACCGATATTGCCTCTCAATCGCTCCAGCAGCGCGCGATCCCGGCACACCCTTATGAGCTGCCGGCCGAGACCTTCCACATCGTTCAAGGCAAAGAGAAGCCCGTTGACCTCGTGCTTGACCAGCTCAGACATGCCGCCAAGGTCGGTCGCTATCACCGGCGTTCTCGTAGCCAGTGCCGATTGGATCACCAGGGGAGTATTTTCGTACCATCGAGACGGCACCACCAGCACATCGAGCGACGACAGAACTTCGCCCAGCTTCGCGTTGGGGAAAGTGCCGGCAAATTCGATGTCGGTGCAGCGCGGGGATGGCGCCGCGCTCAGAGCCAGCAGCATCTGGGAATAGTCCGGAAATTGCTTTACGTCGCCGTAAATTTTTAGGACGGCTTTACAATCGCGCGGCAGGCGTTGAAACGCCTTGATGAGAAGATCTACACCTTTGTGCTCGAAGAGCGTTCCTATGAAGCCGATTCTCAACACGTCGGTGGGGGTCTTGTCCCGATAAGGCAGTAAGGGCCCGGTGTCCAACCCGAACGGGACATGATGTATCAGCTCGGCCCGGATACCGTTGGCGACAAATATGTCCCGCATGAGCCGGGTAGGCACCATAATGGCACTTACCTTGTTGGCCAGATCGCGCAGAGTGGCGGGGCGCGCTACCGTTGCCGCTATCGCCTCAGGCAGCTTGCCAGCCGCGTAGACGCCATAGAGCGCCTTCCAGGCCGGCTCGGCGAGCGCCGCAGGCAGCGCTTCAACAGCGTCGCTTATGCCGGCGCGTTTGGCGGCCACTGCCTCTTTGAACTCGGCAAGAGGCGCGAACAATCGGGGCGTAAAACAAGTCAGGCAGTTGGCGGCCAGGGGCGCCGGTCCCCGGCACACCTGCCCGTTCGGTCGCTTGAGCTGAACCACCGGACAAACGAACCAGAAGTCGGTGGTGGACAAAACCGCAGGCACGCCGGCTGCAAACGCCGCCTCCAGCACGCTGGCCGAAAGATTCTGCAGATGAAATCCATGCACGAGATCGGGAGCAAAATCGGCAATCAGCCGAGCAGAGTAAGCGCCTATCTCCCGGTGCAGATACTCGTGCCGGAAGGTATAGCCCTTGAGCCTAAGTGACTCGCCGACGACGTGGACAGGGACACCCTCGTACTCGTGCTCGTAGATCTCCGGCCCGACAGCATGCTTGGCATCACGATCAGGCGGGTCGGCAGTCAGCACCCTGACCTCGTAACCCCTGCGTTTAAGCTCCTGGGCTACCTTGAGCGTCAAGACTTCCGTCCCCGCTCGATGGTCGGGGAAGAACTTGTGCACCGTAAGTAAGACTCTTCTCATCAGCACCGCTCTTAGGGGAACGCTTGCCCTCGCGAGCACCGAATCTTCGGTGTGCCCTGGAGGGGTTTAGCCCCTCCAGGGGCGGGGATAACCCCCCGTACACGAGGAAGCCTAATTGGCCAGCCGTATCGTATGGCATCATCCCTGCACGCTTGATCCGTGCAAATCATACAACGCGTCTTCTTTGCATCCACGCCCGCCTGGTTAACCGATTCTCAACCGGCATGACACCGCTCGGAACCCGCTCATTGGGTAGAAGAGTTCGAGCCCTGTGTAAGAAAGGTTTCAAATAGAAGACAAGTAGTAGTTATAGAATCAACCTGCCTGGCGATGGCACTGGTAGAAGGATACCCTTTGCCCTGGGAGCGCCGGCATCCTACCGGCTGGAAGCCGGCGCTCCCGGGAAAGCCAGAGAAACCGCGGCACAGGATGTTTCTGAGAAAGTGCCGCTACCCCGAGGAAAAGAAAACGAGCCGGCTCCCCCGGGTATGACCATTGAGCAGGACTGCAGGGACAAGCACGATCGAGCAAAAGGACGCATCCTCGCAAGCAGCGTTCGCCGGGCTCCGGCACCGCTCTTGGTGGCATCTCTGCTGGCTGGCAGCGATCTTCACCGTCGCGCTGGCGCTTCGGCTCTGGTTCAACTTCGCCGCTGCCCACCCCAACTGTGCCGTGAGCTGCGACGCCTCCGAATACCTGCGTAATGCCTTAGCTCTGCACCGCCTCGCGGAGCTGCCATCCGGATTCTGGCAGCTGGGATTCTCCTGCCTGACCGGGCAGGCAGGAAACGAGATCGAGCAGCAGGTACGCCAGCGGCTGGGCTTTCTGGCTGAGATGCACCAGTCAGGTCCCGTATTTCCGCTGTTCCTGCTGGTCAGCTACAGCTTGACCGGTGCCCGGGTAGACCCTGCCGACTGGCTCCCGCCGGTGGCGGCCCAATGCCTTATTTCTGCTCTCACATGCGTGCTCATTGCGCTGATCGGTTCTTACGCCTGGGATAGAAGAACAGGGTGTCTGGCAGGCATGCTGGCTGCCGTGTACCCGGCCTTCATCATCAACAGCGGACGGCTTTACTCGGAGACCTTTTCCGCTTTCCTGCTCTGCGGGCTTGCGTGGACGGTCTTGCGAGGATTTTCCAGGCCCGGCAACGGTTACCCAATGCTCTTCCTGACCGGAGTCACGGCGGCGTCGCTCGAGCTGACGCGCTCGGTCATGTTCTTGCTGTGCCTGGCGCTGCTGCCCCTGATCTACATGCAGAACAGGGACAGGCGCCCGCTCTCGGCCGTTGCTGTACTTCTGCTGGGCTTCGCAACAGTGGTGGTGCCCTGGTGGGCCGTGGAAAAGCTGGCATTCGGCAAAACCAGCCTGATCGTCGATCGCGTCGGTCACTACAATTTCTCCGTCGGCAACAACGTCGACACGCAGGGCTGGCTTTCCTACCCCTATCCAGATTTGACCGGTATTGAGCAAAAGAGCTACCCCGCCCTCGCCAGGCAGAGCCTGGGAAGAAGCCCGGAACGGTGGCTCAAGCTCATGCTGGACAAGCCGGTGAGGCTCTTTAAGCTACCGTGGAATGATTTTCGCTTAAACGTCGGTCCGTTCGGGCCCGCAATGCAGGCTGCCTTCCACCAGATATTGCTTCTGCTAGCTGCTGCCGGGGGGGCAATCGCTTTGACCACGGCAGCCGGCAACCGCGCCCCTGATCGCCGCCAGAGGAGATGCCGCCTGGTGGTAGCGGGCATCCTGGCATTTCATCTGGTTTACCTGTTTTTCATCACCGTACCCCGCTATAACCTCACCGCTATGCCGTTTGTGCTGCTGTTCAGCGCGGCAGGCACGGTCGGGCTGCTCACACTGCTATGTCGCCGGGCGAGTCGACCCTATGCTGCTGCGGCGTTGTGCGCGGGAGTCGTCCTGTTTGTCGCAGCAAGAGCCGAGATTATCCCGCTAGTGGCGTCGCTTTTCTTGCTCAGTTCGGCTGAAATCTGCCTTGTGGCTGCGATTCTATTGAAGACACTGTGCGTGGTGGCATGGCTGCTCACCTTCTGGCGGTTATCTAGGTTCCTGACAGGCGATTTGAAAGTCGCTAGAGCTGTACTCCTCTGGCTGGGCGCAGTCTTGTTTCTGGTGACCTGCCTGCCGCTCAGAGCCCACGGACGGTGGTACGAGTGGCGGTGCCCCCTCGAGGCGAAAGGCGAGCGTGTTACGCAGAGGATAAGACTGCCGGCTGAGGCTCTACCCTTTCAGCCTGACGCCCACTGCTACCTGATGATCGATTGCGACGGCGCCTGCGATGGACTTGCAGTTTCCATCAACGGACAGACACTTGCCACTGGCTTAATACCTGGCCTGGCGCTGCAACCTGAGCTCAAGCCGGCGTCAGCCGGTGCGGACGGGCATCTGCGCCGCGAATGCGAGTACATTTTCGACTGCCTGACGCAGGCAGCAGGAATCTCCAATCGCAACCTGCGGCAATGGTATCTCATCCCCATTCCCAGGGAGTTGCTACCGCCTTCGCGCAAGCAGAATTATCTGACTGTGTCCGTTACCAAGACAGCAGCCACGCAAACAACCTTGTTCGGCACCTACGACCTGGCCGACAATCAGCTGCACATTCCTTCAGCAACGCTTTGCTCCTGGGAAAAAGCGTTCTACGGGGTCGAGAACGATGCCGGTCTTACCGATACCAGATACGATGCCCGTATCCTGCGATCCCGCTATGCAGGCGAGCAGGAGCAAAGCAAGGACCTGTCTCCTTGTCCCGGCAGGCAATCGGGCGCCTACAATATCAGGCTGCTTGTCGCCCGCTGTCCGGCAGAGCCGGTCGGCAGCGGGGGACAGACTCTGGCCAGCTTCGCCGGTCCACCAATCCGTCTGGCGGCTACCGGCACCGCGAGCCGGAACATCAAGCTGGATGCGCTTCCTTGCTATGGCCCTTCTGACTGTTGGCTGATCACCGTCTCGGGTGAGATCAAGAGCAGTCATGCCGATACCAGCGCCGGAATCGATGTGCTTGCTCAATTCCAGCCCGACAGAAGCCGCCGGTCAGCTACGTACAAGTCAGTATGGACGCCGCGCACCTTGACAGCCGCACCGCAATGGCAGTCCTTCGAGTTCACGCTGCCTCTTCAACCCGGTTACTTTCCCGGAACACTAACCAACCTGGCGGTACGCCTGCGCCTGAACCCTCAGGA
>DATNRD010000067.1:0-11090 GCA_036703665.1 Candidatus Obscuribacterales bacterium | reverse complement strand
GTCGAGCATGATCACTTCTGCTCAAGGCTGGCTGCCCTGGAAGACATGCGAGCCGATCTGATGAAGGATACGGCGGACCGCGAAAAGCTGGAGGCCTCTTACCGGCAGCTGAAAGAACTGATAGCCAGAGAAGCCGAGCTTGCCAGGCAGCAGGAGGCCTACAACCAGCTGCTCACCCGCAAGGATGACCTGGCGGCCCGCATAACCGAAGCGCGAATCAGGCTGGAGGCAGAGATCCAGCAGAAGCAGGCAGCACTGTCGGAGCTCGAGGCCATCCTGGCCAGCGAGCCGGCCCTCGAGGCGGAGAAAGCGCAGCTCAATGAAGAGGCAGAGCTGCTGGACAGGCTGGAGTCGGAATTCGAGCTGGTCGAGGAGAAGGGCCTGCGGGTAAAGTCCGACCTTGAAGCACTGGCAAACAGAATCCCCGAGTTGCGAAGGAGGCAGGAAGAAAACCAGCAGAAAGTACAAGAGCTGAAGGAGCACTCAAACTCGAGTATATGTCCCCTTTGTTCAGCCCCCATAGTGGACAGACAAGCGGTGATCAACCGCTACCTGAAGGACAACGAAGCGACAGACCGGCAGATTGCCGAGCTGGAAACCTCCATCGCGCAGCTGGAATGTCAGAGGCAGGACCTGCGTAAAAACTACCTGGAGCTCAGGCGCAGGCTCGACACGCGCAAGGAACTCGACGCCAGGATCGGGCAACTGCGGGAGAAGTGCGCTGCTACCGCGCGGGCTCGCCAGAGTTACCAGCAGTTGCAAGATGACCTGAAGGTTCTCGTTGAAAATCTGGAAAACCAAAAGTACGCGCAGGTGGAGCGCGAGAGCCTGGTGAATGTGAAGGCTGAAATTCACAAGCTCGATTTCGACCCGGTGCTTTACGCCAACCTGCAAGCACAAATCCGCGCCATGCGTCACGTGGAAGGGCGATTCCACCAGCTCAACAAGGATGTCAGCGAGCTCGAGAAGATTGAAAAAGAGATCCCGGAAGTCAGAGCACGCCTGAATGATGTGGCCAACCAGCTGGCCTCGGAAACGTACGGCAGCCCCATACGCGACCAGCTCTCGGAAATTCAGCGGCAGCTCGAGTCGCTCGATTACAATCGCCAGGAACATCACCGGCTGAAGACGGACTTAGCGGCTCTCATACCAGTTGCCGCCCAGATGCGTGACCTGGAGAGGGCCCGCGGCGACACACGCCTCCACCAGGAAGAGCTCGCTACCCTTGGCCAGTCGCTGGAACGGAAGAAAGATCAGCTGAGACAACTTAGCGACGACCTTGAGGCCTGGAAGGCAGAACTCGACAAGCTACCCGAGGCCGAGGCGGAACTGGCGGAAATCGAGCCTGTCCTGGGCGGTTGGCGCGCCGAAAAAGAAAGCCTGGCCGCCCGCATGGCGGTACTCGAGGCTCAGCTGGAGCAGACATCCGGCGAACTGAAGACGCTCGAGGCCGACAGGCAGGAGCTGGCTCAGGCACAGGCAGAGCTGGCCGACTACCTGTTCCTGTCCGAGGCTTTTGGGAAAAAGGGAATCCAGGCCGTAATCATCGAGAACGCGATCCCTGAGATAGAAAGCGAAGCGAACTACATACTGTCAAAGCTGTGCGACAATCAGATGCACGTAGCGCTAGCCACGCAGCACAAAACCAAGGCCGGCACCACCGTCGAAACACTCGACCTGTTAATCGGGGATGAGCTGGGCACGCGCAGCTACGAGCTGTACAGCGGTGGCGAAGCATTCAAGGTGGACTTTGCCGTGAGGGTAGCTTTGTCCAGGCTCCTGGCGCGCAGAGCCGGAGCCAAGCTGGAGACGCTCATCATCGACGAGGGCTTCGGCTCGCAGGACGAGTCGAGCCGGGAGCGCATCGTAAAAGCCATCAACTCGATCAAGGACGACTTCGCCAGAATTCTTGTGATTACTCACATCGCCGAAGTGAAAGACATGTTCCCCGTCCAGATACAGGTAAGCAAGGTGGGCGGGGCTTCGACAGTGTCAGTTTGCCTGTAGGTCGACAGTGCCAGTGCGGCGCACCGGCGGCAAGTGGAACCTGCCGCCGCTCAGGTCTTGATCTTTGCCGGTGCTGCCACACGTTGCGGTATCGCCCGGCCGTAAACAAATGGTAAACAGCCTGTTAATTCGCCGAGATTTCAAGCGGGCGCATGTTATCTTCGACCTGCAGACCTATCACAGGGGACCCCTTGCAGATGACCCAGCAACTGCCGGACAAGCCTGCGCCCGAGCCGAGCGAGGATCAGCAACAAGCGCGCCCAGCGACGCCGAAGAGCGACAAGCCGCCCAAGGATGCCTGGGACAAGATTGGCGCTCTGGCGCCGATCATAAGCGGGTTGCTCATCTCCGTGATGGCCGGCTACTTCACCTACAGCTACAACCAGCAGCAGCTCCGCCTGCAAGAGATTCAGACGATAGAGAAGTTCATCCCGCATCTTTTGGGAAACGAAAAGAGCAAGAAAGCGGCGATTCTGGCCATATCATCGCTTACCAACACCAAGCTGGCCGCCCGGTTCGCCTCGCTGTTCGCCAGCGAGGGAACCGTCTCCGCCTTGAAGTCGATTGCCACCACTGGAGACACCAAAGATCGAACAATCGCAACCGAGGCGCTGGAGAAGGCTCTGGAGACAGTGGCGGAACGTTACAACTTCGAGAACAGGTACAGCGAAGCCGAGCAAGCCTACCAGGAAGCGCTGGAGTTGAAGGAGCAGTCGCTGGGTCCTAACCATCCGGATATCCCGCGCACCCTCGACAAGCTGGCCGAGTTGTACAAGGCAAACGGCAAGTACGAGCCGGCCATCGCCTTGCTAAAGAGATCACTCAATACCAAAGAGAAGCTCTACGGTCCGGAAGACCCGACCGTGGCGACCACCTTAAAGAGCCTGGCAGACCTGTACAGGCTCCAGGGCCGGTACGCCGAGGCTGAGCCGCTGGCCAAGCGGGCGCTGGCCATAGACGAGCAGGTAATTCAGGCCGGTGCCGGTGGAACTGCAACAGATGCCATGGCAGCGGTGGCCCAGCCGGCTGCGGCCAAGGAATCGCCGGCGCCACCACCGGCGGTTGCGCCTGAAGGCGATCAAGCCAGGACTCCGGCAAGCGAACAGGAAGCCTCCCCTGACGGCAGCACGGCGGAAATGTAGGAACGGCGACTGCCGACGCCGAATCATCACAGCAGGAAGCCGCCCTTCATCTCCTCACCCATGAGAATCAGGTCGGCCAGGTGGCGCATCGGTTCGACATAACGCGTGTAGGCCTCCTCCACATAGAGGCTGTGCCTGATTGTCTCAAGCGTCGAGCGCCCCCTTTCGCTGTCTCGTCGCAATCTGCGGGCCATCCGCTGGTCTACGGGAGTGTCGATGAAGATGCGCAGCGTGGCCACCTCATGCAGCGGGCTGTGGAAGGCAAAGATGCCTTCCACGACAACGATCCGGTTGGGTGGCGCTGGAACCACCTGCGTGCCCACGCGCCGGCAGGTTCTCATGTCGTAGACCGGGATGGTGACGTCCTCGAGGTCGGCGAGCTTCAGGCACGCCTCAGCACAGGCTTCCAGGTCGACGGAGGAAGGATGATCGAAATCGTAAGTGCCGTCCTCCCGCGGCGTCAACTCCGTTATGTCCCTGTAAAAGCTGTCGGTTGAGATGACGCTGGCGCCCACGAACTTGCGAGCCAAGGTCGACTTCCCGGAGCCCGAGCCCCCACAGATTGCTATGATTTGCGGTAACCGGCGGCGCGTCCCCGACATGAGCCTTTACAGGTGGTCTTGGCAATAACAACAGTTTAACGTAGTCCTGGCAACTGCCCTCACCTCCCGTCCACACAGGCAGATGATTTTGCTTAAATAGCCGGAAGGCGCCGCCGGCAGTCGGGGGTAAAGGCGCATGCAGCAGGGGGATAGCGGGTAAAAATAAGGGGAGGGGTGCCGCGCCTGAGGACCGGCCGTAAACGCCCATGGACGCGCGTCGCAAGAGCAAACAAGAACTGCTGGCAGAAATCGGGCGCCTCGAGCAGCGCGTTTCTGAGCTCGAATCCCGGGAGCCCGGCAACGGCCGACCGCGCGGGCAGGACGAGCTCCTGCAACCGAACTACCAACAGCTGATCGACTCGCTGGAGACCATCGTCTGGGAGTGCGACCCGGTTACAACCAGGTTCCATTTCGTCAGCAAGGAAGCCGAAAGACTGCTCGGTTATCCAGCCGAAAGGTGGGTAAACGAGCCCAACTTCTGGCAGGACCACATCCACCCGGAAGATAGGGATCGGGTCATAAGCGAGTGCAGGCGAGCGACGGAGGGGCTGAGGAATCACGAGCTCTTTTACCGCATGCTGGCAGCCGACGGGCGCGAGGTCTGGTTGAGAGACATCGTCAGCGTCGAGGCCGTCGATGGACAGCCGCAAAGGCTGCGCGGGGTTATGGTCGATGTCACCGAGCTGGTGGCCTCCGAGCGCGCGCTGCGCCTTCTTTTGGACGTCACAGCCGCCGCCGGCGAGGCGCCGGACATCACCAGCGCAACCGCGCGTTGCCTGGAAGCAATCTGCAAGCTGCGCAACTGGGAGGTGGGCCAGGCCTGGTTCCCGTCCGAGGCAGGCGACACCCTCGTTTGCTGCGAAGCAGCTTACTACTCGACCATCCCCGTGCCGCAGTTCAGGAAGGTGAGCCTGGAGCTTGCTATGGCTGCGGGAATAGGCCTGCCGGGACGGGTGTGGTCGAGCGGCTCGCCTGCCTGGATCTGCGACGTAACCAAAGACTCGAACTTCCCGCGCGCGGTCTGGGCGGAAGCAGATGGGCTCAAGGCCGCCTTCGCCTTTCCTGTCAAGCACGGCGACCGGGTCTATGCCATTCTGGAGTTCTTCACGCGAGACGCTCAGCCGCCCGATGCCCACTTCCTGGACGCGGTGGAAAAACTCGGTTCCCACCTGAGCATAGTCTTCGAACAGAAGGCCGCTGAGCAGGAGTTGCGCCAGGCGCGCCGGCAGCTGGAGCTGAAGGTCGCCGAGCGAACGCGCGAGCTGGAGGAAGCAAACATATTTTTCAGCCTGTCCATCGATCTCTTCTGCATAGGCAGGCTCGACGGCACCATTTTGCGAGCCAACCAGGCTTTCCAGAGGGTTTTCGGCTTCATGCCCGAGGAAGTGGTGGGCAGAAAGGTGCTTGATTTCGTGCACCCGGAGGACAAGCCGGCAGTAGCCGAGCGGTTCGAGAATCTCGGTCAGGGACAGGAGGTGGTCAGCCACGAGGTCCGCTGCCTGTGCAAGGATGGCACCTACAAATGGATTCTCTGGAGCTCGCGCCCGTTTCCTGAAAAGGGTGTGTATTACGCCGTCGGACATGACATTGACGCCCGCAAGCAGGCCGAGCAGGAGCTTCTCGAGAGCGAGCGGCTGCACACGCAGATTCTCGATGCCGTCTCCGACATGATTCTGTCCAAGGATGCGAGCTCACGCATCGTCTATGCCAACAAAGCATTCCGTGATTTTTACGGGATGAGCATGGAGGAGCTACGCGGCATCATCGACGCTCCCTTCAATGAACCGGGCTACACGCAGCAGTATCTCGCCGACGACGCCTACGTTTTCAGCACGGGCAACACATTGAACATCCCGCAGGAGCCGGTGACCAGGCACGACGGCCAGGTTCGCCTTTTCCACACCATAAAATCTCCCATTTTCGGCGCCGACGGCAGGGTGGTGCTTTCCGTTGGCGTGTCGCGAGACATCACCGAGCAGAAGGAAAACGAGGAGAGGATTGGCAAGCTCAATGCGGACCTCGAGCACAGGGTCAACGAGCTGGCCGCCATCAACCGCGAGCTCGAGACGCTCACACACAAACTGGAGGTTTCCAGAGACCAGGCTCTGGAAACCTCCAAACTCAAGTCCGAGTTCGTCGCCAACATAAGCCATGAGATACGTACACCGATAACCGGCGTGGTTGGAATGACCGAGCTTTTGCTGGATATGAACCTCACCGATGAGCAGCGCAACTTCGCGCTGGCCATCCGGGATTCGGCTGAGTCGTTGCTGGCGATCATAAACGACATCCTCGATTTCTCGAAGATGGAAGCCGGCAAGGTAGAGCTGGAGGTCATCGACTTTTCTCCCGTGTCGCTGGTGGAAGGCTGCGCGGAGCTGATTGCGCCCACGGCACGGGAGAAAAAGCTGTCGCTGCTCACCTACATCGACCCGTCGCTCCCGCCCTTATTAAGAGGCGATCCCGTGCGTCTGCGGCAGGTTCTCCTCAACCTGGCCAGCAACGCCGTCAAGTTCACCGAGCAGGGTGAAGTGGTACTGCGCGCGCTGCTGGAGTCTACCGGCGAGTCGCACGTCGGCATCCGCTTCATAGTAAGCGACACCGGCATCGGGCTGCCCGAATCTGCACGCCAGCGATTATTCCAGCCGTTCGTGCAGGCAGACGGCTCGACCACGCGAAAATTCGGGGGCACCGGACTGGGTCTGTCCATCTGCCGCCGCCTGGTGGAGCTGATGGACGGCGAGATCGGGGTAGAGAGCGAAGAGGGCAGGGGGTCGACCTTCTGGGTCAGGCTCCGGCTCGAGAAGTCGGACCTGTCCGAGCCTACTGCGGCCTCATTCCTGGCCGCGGCCGGGGCCGAGCTGCAAGATCTGAAAATCCTCGTTGCCACCGACAGCGACACCACCTGCGAGATCTTGAGGAGTTACTTGAACGCCGCCGGCATCGTCAGCCAGGGCGCTTCGAGCGCTGGCGAGGCAATCAAATCGTTGAAAAGCAAACAGTTCGACCTGGCCGTAATCGACCTGGTCGGCTCCGGCGCCGACAGTTATTCCCTGGCCAGAACGATTCGTCTGGACCCTGCCTTGAGCGACACGCGCCTGGTCGTACTGAGCGCTTACGAGGAAAAGGGAAGGAGCGACGAGCTGGTCAAGGAAGGCTTCTCCGTATTCCTCACCAAACCGGTGCGCCAGGCCCAGTTCATGGACGCCATAGCCAGGGTAATGAAGAGGCCCGGCGCCATAGGCGCGCGCGCTGCCGGCAAGGAAGCGGAGAAGCCGGAGGCTGGCCAGACACCGGTGTCCGCCGGCCGGCTCATTCTGGTGGCTGAGGACAATCCCGTGCTCCAGGAGCTGGCCGTCCTGCAGCTGAAGAAGCTCGGGTTCAGCGCCCACGCCGTCAGCAACGGCAAGGAAGCAGTGGAGGCGGTCATACGGACTCCCTACGCGCTGGTGCTGATGGACTGCCAGATGCCCGGGATGGACGGCTTCGACGCTACGCTGGCCATACGGAAAAACGAGACAATCACCGGACAGCATATTCCCATCATCGCCATGACCGCCAGCGCCATGCGGGGAGACCGCGAACATTGCCTCACCTCAGGCATGGACGACTATCTGGCCAAGCCTGTGACACTGGAGCAGCTGCGCGCAGCACTGGAGAGGTGGATCCCCAGCCCTCCGTTGCAGTCGGTTCCGGCATCGCTGGTCAAGGAGCAAGCGTCGCTGCCCCCGGCCGGCGCCGTCGAGTTCATCGACATAGAGAGGCTCATGCAGATGTACGGGGGCGAGGCGCTCAAGGAGATACTGCACCTTTTCGTCAGGGAGACCCGCCATCTGCTGACAGAGGCTCAGTTCGCCATCAAGCGCGAGGACGGCAGGACGCTGGCCACCGTGGCGCACCAGCTGAAGGGGCTGTCGGCTGTGATGTCGGCATACCACATGGAGCAGCTCAGCCGCGAGCTGGAGGCTGCCGGGCGCGAAGGCAGCTGGGAGCAGGCTGCCTGCCGGTATCAGGACCTGGAGCAAGGTTTTGCCGCGGTAACCGCGGCGGTCAGCACGCTGATGTAAAGGCCGGGCGTCGTTCCGGCGCACCGCCAAATGCGGCCGAGCGGCCTCCAGCACTGGCACAAAGCCTGGGGCATTGTCAGGGAAAGTGATGCTGGCACAAGTCCACAGACCGGCTAGTGCCGGGTTAAGCTAGATTTAGAGCGAGCGGGACGACCGGCATGTCAGGAAGCGCCAGGGGGGCGCTATGTACTATCTGGAGAGCTTCAGCCTGAGGGATATGACCGACCTTTCGGCCTGCCTGCGCAAGCTGGGCAACGGGGCGCCCAGCGTCGAGCAAGTCGCAGAAAAGACCGTTGCTCACTTGTTCGACCAGATTCGCTCGAAGGACAGCGGGGAGCCGGCCTGTGCGCTTGTCAGGCTCTTCAAAACTCACCGCTTCGGCGATTTACAACCGGAACTGCGAGCTTTCGCCCGAACCCAACTGGGAACGAACGGCGCCTCGGATGACATGAAGTGCCTGGTTCTGCTCGGTACAGCCGGGGTCAAGCCGGAGTGGAATTGCACGCGCGAATCGGCCGGGCACCGGGCCATACCCCTGCCCAGCCCCGAATTCGTCAAGGCCTTTCCGATGATTTCGCATCTTATAAGCCAGTTCGGCATCGAGCTGCATGAACTCATTGCCCCGGAACCTTCGCTTATCCTGGATGCCGCGCAGACGAGCTTCAATGTCTTCTATGTCGCCGAGGCCCTGGGCAGCCCCAACGTGCCGGCCCAGGAAGACTTCGTGCTTCCGTACGGCATCCGCTCGGTGCTCGGCTTCGGGGGCATGCTGCCCGGTCAGGACCTCTTTGCGGTGATTCTATTTTCCCGCGAGCCAATCCCTTACACCGTAGCCGAGATGTTCAAGCCGCTGGCGCTGAGCGTCAAGGTTGCCCTGCTGTCGGCAGGCGGATCGAGTCTTCTGGCCAGCAACAAGTAGAATGTTCTCTTGATCCAAGGCAGGGCAGGCGGTGCGCGACAATTCATCCCCGGAAGAGATATACCGCCTGAGGGCGCAGCTGGCAGCCCTGGAAGAACTCCTTTGCGTGCACGAGCAGACCGTGCGCGAGCAGTCCGACCGGCTCGAGAATACTCTCAAACAATTGCGCGAAAGGCAGCAGGAGCTCGAGGCGCTGACCATTAGCCTGGAGGCCGCCAGGGATCAGGCGCTCGAAGCTTCCCGCCTGAAGTCGCAGTTTCTAGCCAATGTCAGCCACGAAATCCGCACCCCGATAAGCAGCGTCATAGGCATGACCGAGCTTTTGCTAGACACCGAGCTCTCCGCCACTCAACGGCACTTCGGACATCTTGTCCTGCAGTCGGCGCAGTCGCTGCTTTCCATAATCAACGATATTCTGGACCTGTCCAAGATGGAGGCTGGCAAGATCGAGCTTTCCAGCACGGAGTTCGACCTCGACACCCTGGTAAGCGAAGCTCTGGACTTGCTGGCGCCCACCGCCCAGGAAAAGGATTTGACCCTGGAGGCGGAGATCGATCCTGCCATACCGACGCCGGTCATAGGCGACCCGGTGCGGCTGCGCCAGATACTCGTCAACCTCATAGGCAACGCCGTCAAGTTCACGGACCAGGGCGGTGTGACGGTGAAAGCCGAGCTGGCCTCACGCAGCAACCAGGAAGTCGTGGTCCGCACAGCCGTGAAAGACACAGGCATCGGGCTTTCCAAGGCGGCTGCCGAGAAGCTCTTTCAGCCGTTCGTGCAAGCGGACGGCTCGACCACGCGCAAGTATGGCGGCACCGGTCTGGGGCTGTCGATCTGCCGGCATCTGGTCGACCTCATGGGAGGACAGATCGGCCTCGACAGCGAAGAGGGTAAGGGATCGACCTTCTGGTTCGACGTCGTCCTCAAGAGTGGCGCCGCGCACGCCCAGCGTACGCCTACCGTCGCCAATGCTGCCACCACGCCGGCCAACTCCGGGTCCGCTCCTCCTGAGGAGCCGTCCAGCAGCAAAGACAGTACCAGCAGCGCGGGCAAGCCGCTTGTCCTCATTGCCGAGGACAACCCAGCCTTGCAGGAGCTGGCCATGCGCCAGGTAAAGAAACTGGGCTGCGATGTAGCGGTGGTCGGCACCGGCCGGGAGGCGGTCGAAGCCGTCGCCAGCACCGACTGCGCCCTTGTGCTCATGGATTGCCAGATGCCTGACATGGATGGCTATGCCGCCTGCAAGGCAATTCGCAAAGCGGAAGAGAATGCCGGTCGCCACGTGCCGATCATCGCCATGACCGCCGGCGCCATGAAAGGGGACCGGGAGAAATGCCTGGAAGCAGGCATGGACGATTACCTGGCCAAACCTGTCTCACTAGCCGATCTAAAAAGAGTCCTGGCACAATGGGCCGGCATCCACCCCCCCAACGAGGGCAGCCCGATCTCCCCGCGCGGCACTTGATGCCCGACAACTGTTTCACGCCTGGCGGGGCGAAAACGGACCTATAATCTTTCAGCTAGCCGGGTCGAGGTTTTCAGGCTGGGGCAGCTTTGTACAAGGCGGTATCGATTGTTGTGACAATCTTGCTCCTGGCGGTGCCGGTTACCGCCTGGTGGTTGGTGCAGCTGCCGCTGCCGCCGCTGGATGCGCTCGTCTACGCGCCGGAGCTGGCTGACCCGGTCGTCGTCAGGTTCGACGGGCGGGCGGTCCCCTATATCGAGGCCGGCAGTGACCGAGATCTGTATCTGGCTCAGGGTTACGTGACCGCACGCGACCGCATGGTTGAGATGGACCTCCTGCGGCGCACGGCCCTGGGCAGGCTCTCCGAGGTTTTCGGCCCGTCCGCGCTGGCTGCCGATAAGCTCATGACGACCATAGGATTCGGGCGCCTGGCGGATGCCGAGGCAACCGCGCTGTCTGCCGAGGCCAGGGACATGCTGGAGTCATACTGCCGGGGCGTGAACCTGTACCTGGACACGGTCGCAGAGAAACTGCCGCTCGAGTTCCGTTTGCTCGGCTATACGCCAGCGCGCTGGCAGGTGCGCGACTGCCTGGCGATCTTGAAGTACCTGGCATATGAGCAGGACGAGTCCTGGAAGCTCGACGAGCTCAGGCAGCGCATTTTCGACAAGGTGGGACCGCAGCTGTTCGCGCGCCTGTTCTGCGAAGACTGGTCTTTGACGCCGGCCGTGGCCGGCGGCGCGATGCCGCCGGCCACGGGGACGTTGTTGAACGGATTTGCACGGACAGCCGGGGCTGCCAGGGGCTGGCTCTACGGCAAGCCGGGCGTGGTGGGAAGCAATGCCTGGGCCGTAGACGGCCGGCACTCGGCAAGCGGCGGAAGCCTCC
>DATNRD010000066.1:0-8661 GCA_036703665.1 Candidatus Obscuribacterales bacterium | reverse complement strand
AACGATTGCTGCTTGACCTGCCGCACGTCCGCCAGAGGCGTCCAGGACCGGCGCCATCCCGGACCGCGCGCCAGATTGCACCGGAGCAGCCGGCTCGTTTATGAAGTAGTCGTCTTCATCCGGCACATCGGCTGGATCAGGGCTGCCTTGCCGGGGCGCCGCCGAAGGATCGAAGCCTGAAGGATAAACGCGCCTCATGGCTTCCTTGTAATCCGCGACAGGACCTCCTGCACCTCCCCTGGTGCCCGGCAGTCGCACGTCCTGAGGTCCGCCGAAGTAACGAGAAGCAAGCTGCGGGCGCAGCCTGATCGCTTGCTCGTAGTCTTTGATGGCCAGGTCGTCGTTGCCGAGCTTGGCATGAGCCGTTCCCCGCCAGAGAAAGGCCTGGTAATAATTGGGCGAGAACTGCAAAACCTTGTTGAAGTCCTGGATGGCCAGCTCGAAATTCTGCATATGAAAGAAGCACTTGCCGCGCAACAGGTAGTTCTCCGGATCATCCGGGTTCAATCCCACCGCCTCGCTGAGCTTGGTCAGCGCGTCATTGAAATCGCCACGTCTCATCATCGCCCTTGCTTCGTCTCGGGCAGGATTAGCGTAGGCATGCGCAGCCGGAGCGACGCCGACGCTCAGAGCCAGCCCCACGCCTAAAGCCGAACCGGAAAGCCACGCCAAAGCCGCTCTTGCTGCGTTCATCCTGCCACCCTCCCGGTTGCGTCAATAAGCAAACAGTTCCTTTCCATCATCATGCAATTGCAATAAATAAAAAGCCACGATAACGAGCGCATGCGAGATCGTACCGCTCCTTATTAGCTCGGGTATGTCATCCAGCGGCACCAGGCGCAGAGATATACGCTCGCTGGAAGATTCGTCGAAGCGCGGCTGTTGTATCTGGCGCACATTGCGGGCAAGATAAGTCTCGCAGATGTTGCTCTGCAAAGCAGGGTTGGGGTGATTGAAGCCGACCCTCACCCAGTCATCGGAAACAAATCCGGTCTCCTCCAGCAGCTCGCGCGCCGCGGCGGCTTGCCAGGAGGCATCCTCCGGATCCACACTGCCGCCTGGGATTTCCAGGGTCACCGTTTCGATGCCGTGCCGGAACTGCTCGACCATTACGACTTTCCGGTCCTGGGTGACGGGAATGACGTTCACCCAGTTGCACGGGTGCAAGAGGTAAAAGTTATGGACGTCCTTCTGCCCGCCGCTCACCCAACGCGAGCGGATGTGCGTGACCGAGAAAACTTTGCAGTCGGCAATTCTCTCGCTGGAGATCGTCTTCCATGAAAGTAAGGGATGCTCCATAGCGTGCCCCCGGAGCCCATGACCGCAAACGTGCTCGAATATCGACAGTGTGCAAATATTAGCAGATGGCAAGCGGCCAGTTCGACCCCTTGCCTGGTCCGCTCACATCAAACTCCGGCCTGACGTGCATTTCGTTCCAGCCGGCCTGGAAAAGGCCCCGATCCCTAGGAGCCGCCAAGATGGTGCTGCTGCCGATCTCATGTCACGGTCTTCGGCAAGGTCAGTTGCCTCGTTCTTCTGTCATTCTGAGGGAGCGCAGCGACCGAAGAATCTCGGCCCGGTAAGTCGAGGCTTCGCGATTAACGGCAGAGATTCTTCGCTGCGTAAGAGAATGACGGTGAGGGGGGCGACATAAACTGTGGACATCAATTCGACAGCAGCATCAAGATGGTGGCGCTCCCACGGGCCCGCCTGATCTGCCTTGAGGGCAAGCACCGACCGATAAAAAACGTGCCCGGCGCGATTCGAACGCGCGGCCTTCGGCTTCGGAGACCGACGCTCTATCCAACTGAGCTACGGGCACACGGGCCTTAATTATATACCTGGGAGGCTTGGCTTCCTTAGACTGCCGCCCACGGGTGCCTGACCAGGTGCTCCAGGGCTCCGGCATCGAAAATGGTGACGCGCTTGGATTCGATGTCAATCCAGTTAGAGGCGCGCATGCGATTGAGAATCTGGGTCACCGTAACCCGGGAGGAACCGACCATGTTAGCGATCTCCTGGTGGGTGAGCTTGAACTCGACGCGGATGCCGTTGGGCGTGACCTTGCCGTGGTTCTCGGCCAGGCTGAGCAGCAGGCGCGCCACCCGGCTGGGGACCGGGCGGAAGACCAGGTCCTCTATCCTGGCCTGCGCCTGGCGCAAACGGATGCCGATTATCTGAATCAGCCTCAAGGCGAATTCCGGATTTTGTCGGATAAGTCCCTCGAAGGCTTCCTTGCCAATTTGATAGAGCCTCGCGTCCTCGACGGTTTCAGCATAGCTGTCATGCTCGCCCGTCTCCCAGGTTGCTTCGCCAATCAAGTCTCCAGGACCGAGCAGCGCCAGGATGACCTTCTTGCCATCCTGCGAAATCCGGCTCAGCCGGACCCTGCCCTTGTCAATAAAGTAGATGGCGCTGGATGGCATGCCCGGTTTGAAGATCACGTGGTGCTTCGGCAACTCCAGCTCCTCGACAACCCCAAGCAGCCGCCCCATCTCCACCGGGTTGAAAGATTCGAATATCTCGGCCTGCCTCAAGCCGAAAAGCTTCTGTGCTGTCCTCATACATCCGTACCCGTTGCCCCGCCCCAGAAAAAAATGTCACGCCCCCCTGCCGGAAATTGAACCCGGAAGCAAGCTCGATCGTTATTAAGAGTGTGCCACCCGAAAGAGCATTTTGTTGGGTAGCAACTTGTTTATACCCGCAAGGAGGGCTTTAAAACCCCGAGATATATCCAACCGTGCACATTCCAGGAAATCACTTTTAATTAGCAGGACGGCAGGCTGAGGCTATAATTTGGCGATGAGTCCGCATTGTCCAGGCTCAGACCTTCTCGTTCTTAAAGCCTTTCTTTCGGATCTGGCGCACCAGGTCTGACAGATCACCCATTTCTCGAGGAGAATGAATATGGCAATAGCTACCAAAGACAAAGCAGGAAGCGAAAAGGCAATGGCTGAAAAAGGCAGCGAACGACAGCAGGAAAAAGCCGCCGCCGGCAACGGCCAGGACGAGAAGGGCAAGAGCCTGGCTCCCGAACGCTTAAAAGCGCTGGGGCTGGCCATGGAGGCAATCAAAAAACAATACGGCGACGGCTCCATCATGCGCCTGGGCGACTCGCGTCACGGGCAAATAGAAGCCATACCCACCGGCGCGCTCTCGCTCGACGTCGCTCTGGGCGTAGGCGGGCTGCCCCGCGGGCGCATCATCGAAATCTACGGCCCCGAGTCCTCTGGAAAAACGACGCTGGCGCAACACGTGGCAGCGGAAGTGCAAAAGCAGGGCGGCATAGCGGCCATCGTCGACGCCGAGCACGCCATGGATCCCGAGTACGCACGGGCGCTCGGAGTAAATGTTGACGAGCTGCTCATCTCGCAACCCGACACCGGCGAGCAGGCCCTGGAGATAACCGAACAGCTCGTGCGATCCGGCGCAGTAGACGTCGTCATCGTCGACTCGGTGGCGGCACTGGTACCCAAAGCAGAGATCGAAGGCGAGATGGGCGACAGCCTGCCCGGTCTGCAGGCGCGCCTCATGAGTCAGGCTCTGCGCAAGCTCACAGCGGTCGTGAGCAAAACACGATCGGTGGTCATCTTCATCAACCAGCTTCGCCAGAAGATCGGCGTCATGTACGGCAACCCGGAAACCACGCCGGGCGGCAATGCCCTCAAGTTTTACGCATCGGTCCGGCTGGACATCCGCAAGATCGAAACGCTCAAGAAAGACGGCGCCGAGTACGGCAACCGCGTCAAGGTGAAGGTGGTGAAGAACAAGGTGGCGCCGCCGTTTCGCGTAGCCGAGTTCGACATCATCTACGGCAAGGGCATAAGCACTTCCGGCTGCATTCTCGACATGGCGTGCGAGCTGGATATCATAAAGAAATCCGGCGCCTGGTTCAGCTACCAGGACGAACGGATTGGGCAGGGCAGAGACGCCGCCAGAGCTTATCTCGAGTCCAATCCGAAGGTGATGGCTGAAGTTAAGGCCAAGGTGAAAAGCGAGCTGGCCAAGCATCAGGTCAAGCACGGCGAATGACCGCTGTGGCTTCGCCAGGCACACAACCGCTGTCCCTTGAACCCGGTGCGCCCGGCTGGTTTACAATCACACCTGGCTGACCAGGAGCGCTCGAGCGCATGAGGATCGATGCCGGCTGCAACCCAGAGGCAACGCAAAAAACAAAAGGCGTCCCACCAGGATTATCCGGCAGAGCGCAGCACGGTTGTCACGCTTGCTGGAGCGGCCGCAGCCGGAGCTGTCCTCGGGCTGTCGGCCCCCGGGTTCGAGCAGTGGTTTCTAGCCTGGGCAGGCCTCGTCCCTTTGCTGTTGCTGGTCGTCTCCAGCGACGGTGCCGGTCAGGCCTTCCTTAGAGGCGCCGTCTTCGCGCTTGGCTACAACCTGGTGTACCTCAACTGGTACCTGGGGCTCCATCCTCTCACCTGGCTGGGTTTTGACCCCTTGGCCAGCGCAGCCCTGGCTGGGGCCGCCTGGGTTCTTGTCAGCGCTCACCAGGCCATCATCACCGGTGGTTTTGCCGCCCTGGCCAGGCTGCTGCCGCTTACCGGCGGCTTCCTCCCGCAACCAGTGGAAGGCAAAATTAAGTTACCGTCCCTGGTCGTGCTGCCGCTTGTTTGGGTACTTTTGCACAACAAGGTCGGCAACGCGCACGACCTTCTGGGGGTGCCGTGGAGCATGCTCGAGTACTCCCAGTACCGTCAGCTGCCGCTCATCCAGGTCGCATCGCTCGTGGGCGGCGTGGGCATCGGGGCCCTTCTTGTCATGAGCAACACAGCCATCGCCGGGCTGTTCGCCACGCTCTCGCGCAAGCTCGCCTGGAAGTCGCTGGCTGCCCGCACCACCGGTGATGCGGTCAGGCAGCTGCTTTGCGTGGCATTGCTGGTGGCGGTAGTGTGCGCCTGGGGCGCCTCCAGAGCCAGCCGTGAGCGGGTCGGGGGAACCCTGCCGGCCACGGTCATCCAGGGCAACGTTAACATAGACATGCAGAAGACGGAGCATCGCTACTCGCTGGCCGAACTGCTCCAGCAACAGGCCGAGTTGATGCAACGTTGTCCGCCCGGGCTCTGCATTCTTGCAGAAAACGCGGTGCCCACCTACCTGCGCAACGAACGCACCGTGGCCGCCTATCTGGCCGCCATGGCCCTGAGCCGCCGGGTCGATCTCGTGGTCGGCTGCCTGGATCGCGACAGCGCAGGCCGCCCGTACAATTCCGCCTTTGGTATTGCCCATGACGGCACGCTGCTGCAAGACGCTTATCACAAGCGTTACCTGGTGCCGTTCGGCGAGTACGCACCGGCGCTGGTCGAGTACATGCCCGAGTGGATTCATCGCCTGACCAACACGCCTGCCGGCGGTGGATTTGCAGCCGGAAAGCAGCCGGTCGTCCTTTCCCTGCCGTCAGGAAAGATAGCGCCGCTCATTTGTTTTGAGACGATTTCGCCTGAGCTGGTGGCAGAAAGCGTCAGAAAGGGCGGCACGCTGCTTGTTAATCTGTCCGACCTGGCCTGGTTTCACGACTCGATGATCGGCGACCAGATGCTGGCCTTTGCGGTCTTAAGAGCGGTGGAGAACGGCCGCTACTTCGTGTTCGCTGGTAATTCAGGACCTTCGGCAATCATCGAGCCTTCCGGGCAGATTGCTCAACGCAGCCCGGTCGGCAAGCCGGCAGTGCTGGTCGGCAAGACCGCCAATTGCTCGGAGATTACCCCGTTTACATTCTGGTTCAGGTAGCGTAGTTCGACACTTAGGAGATGCCGTATAGCACATACGATATGGAATTTAATTAAATTCTATATCGCGCAAGGTATATTCCCGGCAACGAGCGCGGGTCTCAAGTGCTGCCGCGGTTGTCGTCTGGTGGCGCGGTAGCCGAGAGGTTATCCTTATTACCGATCCCCGGGCAGGAGCTGCAATCTTGAGGCGCAAGACGAAGCCAATAGCGTTCGTGCTCGGCGTCACTACGGCCGTTCTTCTCTCGCCCGTGGAAACAGCCTCCAAACCGTCGACAGGCCAGCCCTCCGATCTCAAGGAGCCAGCTGCCCCGCCAGACCTGAAGCAACATATCTACAGGCGCGGCAGCAGATATGCCGAGGCCGCGGCCCAGTTCGTGATCAACCGCCCACCCCAGCAGGTCTGGCAGGCTCTGACCGACTACTCGAAGTACCCGCAAATCTTTCATCGCATTCAATCCTGCCGCGTCACACGCCGGCAGGGGGATCTCATCTGGATTGAAAGCGAACTGAAGCCGCACCTGTTCGTGCGGCAGCCGGTGAACCGCACACTGAACGACTTGCGTGGCAAACCGCAGCGGCTCGACTGGCAGCTTCTGGAAGGCAACTTCAAGGAGGTAAGGGGCTGGTGGCAGTTGGCTGCTACCGGCGACGGCAGTCGTTGTCAAGTCGATTATGTAATCGAAGTCGACCCCGGGCCGGTCATTCCCAAGTTCCTGGTCTCGTTTGCTCTGCGTTTTGTGCAGAAAGAAGTGATTGCCGAACTGAAGAGCTTCGTGGAAAGAGGCGGGCAGCAGACGGCTTCCGCCGGTGAGCAGGCGTTATAGCTCAACTGGCCGATACTTTGGCGGCGAAGGGAACGTCGATGGCAAGAACCGACTTTCCGGAACGCTCTTCCACGGATTTGAGCTTACCCATGACTACTTCGCCCCACCGCTCGGAGCGGGCGGTCATGCCTTCGCCCTGCTGCGCAATCTTGAGCGAGTTGTCGCGCTGGTTCTTCTTAACGAGTTTTCCATCCATCTCCACCACCAGGGTGGCGGCACCACCTTGCCGCTTGAAAGAGAGGATCCGGCCCTGGCCGACCTCGTTCCAGACCTGGTTGAGCGTGTTGGTACCTTCCCCCCACTCGTAGAGCTTCACCGGCTTGTTGAGCCTGATCATCTGGCGCCTGACCTCTGGACCTTGTCTCAGCTTAGCGGCCGGGGTTGCCCGGCAACCACCTGGTAACTTAACACATTGGCTGCCCGGCGACGCTGAAATTGGTGTCAATTAACACCTTCGTTAACGGTTGTCCGCAAGCAGCACTCTAGGACCGACCGGCGGTGCCTGCGTCACTGCCTTCCCTGGGCCACGATCTCCGGCAGGCTGTCTTCAAAATTCTGCATATCCACCTGGAAGGTCTCACGCATGGCCGTGGTATCAGCCACCGCCTCCGATACCAGAAGATCAATTACATCCATCGAAAGAGCCACGGCAGGCATGACCCTGCCCGTCATTTTGACGGCTTTGCGGGCGGCACTAAGAGGTATGTTTACCGTCGGCTTCGACTTACCGAGTGCCTGGCAGAGAAGCTGCACGAACTCGATCATCGAGTAAGCCCTGGGCCCGGCCAGCTCGTAGACTTTCCCGGCGGTCTGCTTGTTGTAAATGCTCTGCACCACGCAGTCGGCCACGTCCTTAACGGAAACCGGCTGGAGCTGATTGAGCCCTGTTCCGATGACGGGCACGATGGGGGCAGCCTTGACGATCGGCAAGATCAGCTCCGCCAGGCGGCAGCGCTGCCCGAACAGGAAAGCCGGGCGGAATATCGTCCAGTGGAACTGCCCGGCCATCACCAGCTCCTCACCGCGGCGCTTGCTCACCATGTAATCGGACTGCTCGATGGCTCCTTGACCCAGGCAGCTGAGATGAATAAAGCGCTGCACGCCGTAGACTTCGGCGGCCGCCACCAGATTCTGCAGCCCTTTTACATGAACGTCCTCGAAGGTGGCATCGGCTCCCTCGCGCAAGATGCCGACAGTGTTGATGACGGCGGTGCAGCCCTCTACGGCGGAAGCCACCCTGGCCGGATTGCGCAAGTCCACCAGCACGGTGTCGATGCCACGGGCCCTCAGTTCGCCAACGCCGGTGCCGCGCCAGTCCTCGGCGCCCCTGGTCATCACGCGCAGCGGGTAATTGAGAGCCACCAGCTGCTCGCGCACCAGGCTTCCGAGAAAGCCCGTGCCGCCAGTCAAGAGAATCATTGAGCGGCAGCCTCCGGCAAGCGTCGATCAGAACCCGAAGCCGTAACGCCCTATGTTACCAAACCCGAAACGCATGCCCATACCGGAGCCCATGCCGTAGGGCATGGCACCGTAGGGCGACAGGCCGCTGCCGAACGACCCGAAGCCGCCCCCTATGCCGGTCGCCGGACCGAGCCGCTGCCCGACCACGACACCGGTCACCGGGTCAATCAGGTTACCGGTAAAGGAATCATAGAGCAGGCCTGTTTGCGGATCTGTGGTCAGCCCGCCGCCCGCCATGGGAAAACCACCGCTCAAGAAGCCGGAGATGGAATTGATGATCTTCGACAAACCACTGCCGGTTCTGGGCGGCGCCGGGCGCGGAGCGGGCATGCCCATGTCATCGAGGTCGTAGAAATCGTTGTCCTTATTGCGCTGAGCCATCTGGCGTCCCTGACTGGAAAGCGGTATGACAGCCAGAAGTCGGCTGACGCGCTCGGGAAGCGACCGGTCAACGGCAGGCTTCTGTTGAGGAAAGACCGTCGACTCCAGACGGTTGAGCCTGACCGGAAGCGGGTCTTTGAATGTCTTGCCGAATATCTCTTGCTCGAGGGCCGCCACCTGATCATTGAGACCAAGAGCCGGAGCAGGAGCCGGCGCCTGCGACTGCGCGCGCGGCGGGGCCACCGGCGGCG
>DATNRD010000065.1:0-3567 GCA_036703665.1 Candidatus Obscuribacterales bacterium | reverse complement strand
CCGTTTCCTCGAGAGCTTGAGCGCGCTGGTTGAACCGCTCCGCTGCTCGCTGCGCCTGGATGCTTGCTGTCTGTCGCGCAGCGGCCTGAGCGGCGGCGGAGCGCTGCTTGATGCTTTCAATCTGGGCCTGTTGAGCCGGTCCGAACGCGGTGAACGGCACGAGTTGGGGAAAGACGACCCTTTGCCCGTTGACGATGCGGCTGCCGAAGCCGCCAACACCGAACAACACTGCCGGTCTTACATTGGCAATGTCAAGGCTGGCCTGCTCGGCTATTCTGGTGGAGGCTATCTCTCCCAGCCTGAGATGATGATCCTTCTCTGCTTGCCCTGCATCGAGCAGTTTCGTGCTTGCCTGTCGAGACTGGTCGCTGATCTTTCTCATGGCCCGCTCGACGTCCAGTGGTGCCCCCGGGCCCTGTCCCACCACCAGCAACGGCGCCCCCACGCTCGGCTCGCCGTACGCGGACAGTGCTGCCTGGCAGTAGTATGCCGCGTCACCGTAAGGGTCAAGCGCATAACTGGTGCGGTATTCATTAATAGCCTCGTCGTGCCTGCCCAGCTTCACCAGCGCATTGGCCTTGTAGTAGTGCAGGTTCGCGTTATACTGATTGGCGCGCAGAGCCTTGTTGAAATGTGCAAGGGCGGTCTGGTATTGCCCCCGTGCATAGGCTCGCGCGCCGAGTTGAAAGCTGCTTGGGGCTCCCGCCAGCACAGGGCCTGTGCCGGCAGCGGCAAGAACGAAGAGGAAGGTGAAAAGGAACGGCACAAGGCGGGTGGCAGCGAACATCGATAAACCTCCGGCGGGTGAACGACTCCAATAAAGGAGCGACGAGTCCTCTCCCCCAGTCCCGCTGTCCCAATATGATGACCAGCCCGTGGAAAATGTTCCCATCCCGCCAGGCGCGCGCATTTAATCTGCAGTTTCGTATTTGCCGCATGGCCTTCGGGAAACAACCGGCGCTTCCAGCGTCTGCAAAGGCAATGGGGGAAGGCAGACAGATCCACGGATTCGCTCTAAGATCATATAAAGGAATCCCGTTGGCTGTTTGATTGGGGTCGGCTGCAAACGATTGGAGCACCGTCAGGTGTTCTGTGCAGGCCCCGGGTGGCGATTTTCATTTGCCGGACCACCGGTTAAGTCGAGAGGCAGGGCACATGATAAAGTTTCAGTCCTGAATTCAATCCATGAAATCAACCGGTGCCTCGGCGGCACCTGACCAACTTGTCGTCAATACCATTTGGAGGTAAGAGCCATGGGCAACCACAAACGAGAAATCGAGGAAACCAGGGAAGCTAAAGAGCACAAGGTGGAGTCTCGTGCTGCAAGAGAAGCGCAGGACACGGGAGACATCGCCAAGTCTCAGCAGATGAAGCAGGCTCAGGAGATCAAGGAGCGGTTGCCTGAAAAGGTTCCCCAGTACGACGCCAAGGGCAACGAAAAGGTGGGCGCGCCCGAAAAGCCGCCCTCGCCGGAAGCGAAAAAGGCTATGGAAGACGCCGCCAAGGCGATAGCCACGGGCGATATCAAGGGTCTCAGCGACGCATTCAAGGGTTTGACACCGGAGCAAGCTGCTCAGGCTGCCGCCGGATTGGACAAGGCTCTCAAGTCGCAGGGCATCAGGGTCAACTACGACGCAGACTCCGGGGCGGTAGAAGTGATTACCGGTCCAGGCAAGACTCCCAAGCTCGGAGATCCGCGCAACGAGAAGATCATGATTCCCAGAGACGGGGGCACGCCACAAGTGGGTAGAGGAGATACCTTCTACAGCACGGATACTCCGCAGGTAAACAAGGACGCGACCTCCAAAGATCTCGAAGAACTCAAGAAGGACGCCAAAAAGTATCAGGAGGAGGCCAAGAAAAAGGTCGGCGCGCTCTGAGCCCACCCGCGCGCGAGCTTGCGGCTGGACGCGGACCATAAACGTCCGGTTGAGCTCATAAGCAAGAAGATGAAGACCGCCTCTCCGGAGGCGATCTTTTGACAGTGCTTATACCGGCAGGTTCCCCGTGCCCGGGCACATTCTGCCTAAACGTTTTGCCGGCGCTGATCGACGGCGGCCGAAGAGTCCGTGACTTTGTTCTCCAGTGTCTGGCTGCTCCGCTCGACTGCGTCTTTGTCCGCTGTGGCGGTATCATCCGCCCCCTCATCTGCTGAATCTTCCTCCTCGAAGTAGATGAGAGCGAGCTTCGCACCGCCGTGCATGTCGCTGTAGCCCGGCAGGTGCTCCAGCTCTTCAAACACCTCTTCCCGCAAAGCCTTGATGCGTTTCCGGACGTCGCCGGCTTGATCATCCGGCGTGCGAGCGTCCGCACCCTGCGCCGGCCGCTCCTTCGCTTCGGCCTCGCCGGCACCCTCTATAGACTTATCAGGTTTAGCATCGGTCATAGGAAAAACCCCTTTTCAGGATCTGTCTTAGGGCAGCTTCCGAACGTACTCCTGCGGCGGACCGTGCTCTGTTGGGCCAGCCGGAGGTTCGGGCAATCTTAGTCCATTATGGACCCTGCCACCCCGGCTGGCCAAGGTGGATGCCATCGTCTTTCCCGCCCCGGCGGACAAGGCGTAAAACCGCAGGGGGAAGCCGCGCGAGACCCTCTCGTCGCGACCTGCATTGTTGCGTCAAAAGTCAGAGCTGATGCGACGTCGCACCAGCGCGATGCTCCGCCAGTGGCGGGACCTACGCCGCTACGTGGGCGCCTTCGTCCGGCGTTGGGATAAAGACCCTGGCGCCGGCGGAAAGCGTCACGCTGTCGGGATGGAATACACCGAACTGCCTGGCTATGGCAGCGGCAATACGGCGGGTCTCCTGGCGCCGGGCATCGACGTCGGCAATGCACTGCGGCAATTTCTGGGCGATTTCCCTGGATATGCTCCAGATCGTGTCGCCCGGCTTGACTATGTACATGGAGAAGTTTGCCGTTCCATATGATGGACGCGTCATGGATGATTTCCCCCGCCAACGTTAGTAACGGAATCGCCTCGCTCCGATTTCGCCCAAAGGAACTCAGGCGCGCTGCGTTCTGTTACTTGTACGGACCACCAATCAAAATTAGGGGGATTACCCCTCCCGTATCCCACTTTTATCGATGTTTCCGACTAACGGTATGTATCACATAGCGGTAGCCGCGGTGACGTCAGAAACAAACCCTTTCTTCTTCTTCACACCTGCAACATGATGTGCCGCGGAGCGCACGGTGCCCTGGTTCCAGAAGTTTTCCCCAGCATCAGGTGCCCCTAAGAGGCACCACTTGCGGCATCATGGTCTTGCATGGCGAGTATCTGCCACTAAATAGTGATAGCTGTTTCAAAGAAGATTAGACGGCTTTAGCGAGCGCTCAGCTTCTCGAAAAGCTCCGGGGCGAACGACTGTACGGAATGAACGGTGATGGCGCCGCCGAAGTTGGGTAGCTCCCCTCCTCTGGCGGACAGCGCGCGCACAGCGACGACGCCGACAACCTTTCCTCTCTGATTCACTACCGGCCCGCCGCTGTTGCCCGTTGTCACCGGCGCGTCGACCTGAAGGATGCGGGGCGCAACACGGCTTATGCGCCCGGTATTGAATGTCGGGG
>DATNRD010000064.1:0-2940 GCA_036703665.1 Candidatus Obscuribacterales bacterium | reverse complement strand
CGCGAAGCCGCTTGGCAGCCGGAGTGCATGCCTTCCGGGGTGTCTGGGTATAAAGAGCTTGCTAGAGGGGCTTTATAACGGGTCCTGTTCGGGAGGGTAGCTTAGTGGCCAGGTTAGATAGGCGAGAGAAGCTCGCTCTGGATGAGGCATATCGTTACTACCGCACGGTGGACAAAAACGGGGATTATCCCGATCTGTACAGGCTGGTCAAGGCGTTCAAGACAGTTACCGCCGCCCTGGGGGTGGCTGACCACGGTCATGAATTCAAGCTGACGCGGCAGCTCTGGAGACGCATTCAACAGTCGATGTTTGATAAGTTGCTGACCTCGTTTCCGGGCTACGTGATCGTCACCGGTGAAGACGGCGAGCAGCGCAAGCCGAGGGAGCCATTCCCCGAGGAGGGGGTTGTCGAGTTCCATCCGGACGGGTGCCGCCGGGCGGACGACATATTCCAGATGGAGATCAAGCACCTCTATCCAGCCACGCTGTATCGCTTGCAGAAGACGTGGGAAACCAAGGGGGCGCGAACCGCACCCGAGGACCTGGCTGGCGGGCAATGCACCGAAGGAGGGTGCTTCCTGAAGCCGGTTGTGCTGGGCGAGGAAGTGCTGTCCGAGGAGTCCTACTCAGGCAGGGAAAAGGCTTACCACGAGTGGTGGGACTTGTACCAGCAAGCCTATTGCACCAGGGACGAGCGCGAAAAAGCCATGATTTACCGCCAGATGGACGAGCTGGAGGCTGTCTGGGGGAATTTATACTACTGACGTGCGGACAGAGCGAACCGCTGCTGTACAGGCGGTAAACTTAGGAAAGTAATATTCCGGCTGAAGGGAGATTTCCGCCATGACGGAGGCCGTTGACGTCTGCCTGAGCTGCAGCAACTTTCTGGAGTTCCTCAAAGCGCTGGCATGGTGCAAGCAGGGCGAGGACACGCTCATCGCCGTGCACCGATGCACGCCCGAGATTGTCGAGGCGCTGCGTGTGCATGAGGTGAGGGTATTCCCCGGCGGCATGTTCGTCAAGGTTCCAAAGTCCTGGCTTTCGCACCTCGATGAGAGGGACCGCGGCGGCGATCCCGTGCCCTGCCTGGTAGCCTGGAAGCCCGACTGCGTTGAAATCTGGTACCGGCGCCACAAAGAGTCAGACTTTCCCTACGACATCTGGCAGGATCCAGCCGCGGCGGCCTATGAGCGCGAATGCGCCAGGCTGCCCAAAGAGCACTTCAGCGGAGATTACGAGGCAGCGCACAGGGACGTCCTCGGCCGCGTCAAGCCCTGTCCGTCGGCGATTCGGCTTGACTAGGTCCGACTTGCCCCAGTTCAAGCAGGGTTTGGTGGCGGAATGCGCCCGCCGAACGCACGCGCAACGCTCCCCCGCGAGTATTGTCAAATGCGCCCTCTGGGGGCGCCGTCCCGCCCGCAGTGGAGCTGCGCGACGCACCCCGGCTGGTATTGTAGTGAAGCGGCCGTGGAGCCGGACTGCTCCGCCCGGAAAGGAGCCAGACAAAGCATTCGTCAGCCGGGGAAGAAATGAACGATCGGGGGGCCGCGTTTTAGCTGGTGAAGCATGAAATTGCTCGGTCCCAGACGATGGTGGAGAAAGCTCGCAACGGCTCTGTTGCCCGAGCCTCTCAAGCAGCGCCTGAGAATGCGCCTGCACGGCTACACGACCGTCAGGCAGCCCTTCAAGGTGGAATACATCGAGCAGCCAGACCGGCTGGAGGCCGTTATAGACGACCGCATCAAGCTACGCATCACGGACGACTTGAAGCCGGTTCTCTCCTATCACCTGCTGGAGAACGCCGACTGTGTCGAGGAGATGCGCGCCTTTCTGCCCCTGGCGGAGCAAGCAACTGTGTTTTTCGACGCAGGCGCATATGCCGGGGTCTTCTGCCTCATTTACTGCGCGCTCCGCCCGGACGGCGTGGCGGTAGCTTTTGAGCCGTCGCCAGTCATGATTCCGACTATTAACACGCTCATTGAATTGAACGATTTCTCCAACCGGGCAGTGCTTGTCCCCAGGGCTGTAGGCAAGGAAGAAGGCGAGGTCACGCTGTCGCTCGAGCAGGTCGGCTTCGTGCAGGTGGTGCCCACGGAGAACACGAAAGCAGCTGTGTCTGTTGCCGTTACCACCCTGGATGCCGAAAGCGAACGGATGAATCTCAGGCCGGAACTGCTCAAGATCGACGTGGAAGGCTACGAGCTGGAAGCGCTGCAAGGCGCCGCGCGCATCCTCAAGGAGGACAAGCCTGTCATCTGCCTCGAATTGCATTTAAACTATCTCGAGCAGCGCGGCATACAACCGCGCGCAGTGATCGATTTCCTCCAGCAGCGTGGATACAGATTCTTCTCCTGGAAAGGTGAAAGCTTGAAAGCAGAAGACGTTTACGACTCGATAAAACCAACGGTACGGGTCGTCGCCCGGGCAGACCGGTGAAGGTGCAGTGAGACACCGGATTCAGGAACTGGTGCTAATCGGCTATGTCCTGGCCGTCATATGCGTCGGCCTGGCCTTTTACTTGCGAGTAGGTGAGATCTGGCGAAGCGGCAACCTGTTTTACATTGCGGCAGGGCAAGGAAGATACGCCAGTGTGTTTGTCACCTTCTACGCCGCCGGGACAATCGCCGGCAGAGTGCTGGAGGGCTCACGGGTTGCCCTCTATGACCCCGACCTCCTCAGGCAGACCGTAGCGCAACTGGTGGGCGGGCAGCCGCTTTCCGCTTATGACCAGGTCTACTACCCGCCTTACACGTTCCTCCTGTTTTATCTGTTGACCGGGCTAGAGATGTTCAGGTCCTGGCTCGCGTTTGTCCCGGCGGCGGTGGTCGTCAGTGTCTTGCTTGCCACGGCCCTGGCCCGGAAAAGGTTGTCCTACCGGGCTTCCTTGTTTGTTGCCCTGGCAATGGTCTTCAACTATGTGACCTGGACCGACTGGCGGAT
>DATNRD010000063.1:0-6730 GCA_036703665.1 Candidatus Obscuribacterales bacterium | reverse complement strand
TAACCAGGAGCCGTCCGGGCTGCTCGATTCCCGCTGCACGCCTGTTCAGCACCTATGCTCTAGTTTATCCGCTTTGAGCTGGTGAGCTCCGTTACCGGTGGCATCGGCCCGCTCTTCGCTTGCCTTGTCCGACCCGCGCACTGTCCCGGCCGGCGCCCATTCCCTCCTTTGCTGCCCGGTGGATGATGTAGGTCTCGATGACCTGTCGATCAGCACAAGGTCAGGTATTCCTCGACCCTGGCTTTGACGCTCGTTTCAGGCTCCCGTAAATAGATTGCGGTCAGTGCCTGTTTGGCCTTGCCATGGCCGTATTGCGCAATGGCCCAAATCGCATGCTCTCTCAACATCGGGTCCGACTCCGACCGGGCAAATTCGCACAACTCTTCAAAACAGTCCTCCGGCCGCCTGTTTCCAAGGACAACCAGAGCATTGCGCAGCAGCCCGCGTCGCTTGGGCCGCCTCAAGGCAGTATGACCGAAACGCGCCCTGAAGTCTTCCTCGCTTTTGATCGCCAGCACCTGCCGCAGATCGAGATAGTGTCCCACCCCCGATTGCGGGCGAAATTCCGCCCACGGAGTCGAAGGCGGGCGCTGGTTGTACGGGCACGCTTCCTGGCAGAGATCGCAGCCGAAGACCCACTCACCTATCCTGGGACGCAGCTCGAGCGGGATACCGTTTTTATTTTCGATGGTCAGGTAGGAGATGCACAGGCCCGCATCGAGAACGCCACTATCGACGATGGCACTGGTAGGGCATATTGCCCCGCAGCGAAAGCACTTCCCGCAGGTTCCGGAATAAGGCTCATCCGGCTCCAGCTCGAGGTCGGTGAATAGCTCCGCCACGAAAAAGTAGGAACCCATGAGTTTTGGCCCGATTATAAGAGTATTCTTGCCCGCAAATCCAAGGCCATGGCGGCGAGCGAAACCTTGCTCGAACAGAGCCACATCGTCGGTCCAGGCCTTGCCCAGAAGCGGGCGGCCCAGGCGCATCTCGAGCTGAGACTTGAGCTGCCTGAGCTTGGCCTTCAGCACCGCATGGTAATCCAGCCCCACAGCATAACGCGCGACCCGGCCGAAAGACGGTCCGGGATCGGCGGGGGGCTCCGTATAATAGCTTGCTGAGACGACGATTGCCGAGCGGGAGCCCGGATAAAGAAGCTGGGGTGATGTCCTGACGTGAGGATTGCGTTTGAGATAATCCATTCCTGCAGCGAATCCTCTGGACAGCCATTGCTCGAACTCCGCCCGCTCGGCCAGCATAGGCTCCAGACCGGCAATGACCGTTCGCTGGAATCCCAGCGACGCGGCAATCTCGCAGATGGTATCCTTCAAATCCATGTCCGACCCCTGCTTCCAGACAAATTCTAGCTCTTCGCCCGGCGACGACGCAGCCACTCCCTGTCGCCTGGAGGACTTCGAATACGACCTGCCCGAGGAGCTGATTGCCCAGGAACCGCTGCCGGTGCGGCACGAGTCGCGTCTTATGCTGGTCGAGCGCGCTAGCGCGTCAATAACGCATCATCGCTTCAATGAGCTCCCGGAGCTGCTCGGGGCTGGCGACGTGCTCGTGATCAACGACACCAGGGTAATTCCGGCGCGCCTGACCGCCCGCCGCGCCTCCGGTGGGCTCGTCAGCCTGCTTCTAATCAAGAACGAAGCCGGGCAGGCAGGGCTATGGCAGGCGATGGCCAGCCCGATAAAAAGGCTCAGGGAGGGTGAGATCATGACCGTCGAGCCGGCGCATCCAGAAGCAGCCGCTATCGAAATCAAAGAAATCGTCAGCGGGCCGGATGGGCACAAACGCCTGGTCGTATACCTCGGTTCACAGGAACAAGTCTACCGGCTCCTGTCAAGGTGCGGCTACGCGCCGCTGCCGCCGTACATTCGCCGTGACGGCGACGGATCTCACCGCCTGCAAGACCTGGAACGCTACCAGACAGTTTTCGCCAGGGCACCAGGGGCAGTGGCGGCTCCCACGGCCGGGCTGCACTTCTCGGAAGAAGTAATGGAGCGCTTGAAAGAGCGCGGCATCCAGGTCTGCAATTTGACGTTGCACGTCGGTCCTGGCACCTTCAAGCCGATCGCGACCTCGCTGGAAGAGCACTCTGTAGAGCCGGAGCCTTTCTCGATTCCGGAGCAGACATGCGCCATCGTCAACGCCGCCCTTGCCGAAAACCGCCGTGTAATTGCCGTAGGTACTACTTCCTGCCGTGCGCTCGAGACCGCCGGAGCTCCCGGCAAACTCGATGCAGTCAGTGACGCGAGCACGTCGCTCTATATTCGTCCCGGCCACGACTTCCGAATCATCAGCGGCCTGCTCACCAATTTTCACCTGAGTAGATCCAGCCTCCTCGTGCTCGTGTCAGCGTTCGCCGGACACGACCTGATCATGCGCGCTTACAAAGAAGCCGTCGAATCTCGTTACCGCTTCTTCAGCTACGGCGACGCCATGATTATCCTCTAGCGACAATTCTCGCCGCCTCCACCATTTACTTTTGCGATGCTGCAAACGCTTGCCGGGACAGGGTTTTGGGATTCGGTTTATTGAGAATTCCCAAAATTGTGGCCCCTTTTGTGGCCCGTCATTGGATTTTTGGGAACTGAAATGCCGGGGTGGGCCGCTATCCGACGGCCACCTTATCTATCGGCCGGGATTGGCATATTTTCCGGCCGGTCTGTGCTGAAGAGCCTTTCAAGGCGGGACTCGTTCTCTTTAGACGCGTCTTGTATGAACCTGCCGTAGTGTCGGAACGTAGTCTGTAACGTAGAGTGACCGAGAACTTGCGCGAGCCAGCCTGGCGTAACCCCATTCTGTAGGCAAAGAGATGCAAACGTGTGGCGCAGCTGATACGACGGACGATGCGTTAAGCCGGCCTTTCGGAGAGCTGTGCGCCAGACGTGATCGAGATGTTTACTGATTGGCTGCCCGCGCTTGTTCGTGAAAACATAGCCGTCTAGGCTGAGTGCCTTTCTCCCTCTCAGGTCTTGCAGTGCCTGCCTAACGATTGAAATCATAGGAACTACTCGGGAGCTGGAAGCGGTCTTGGGCAGATCTTCCGAACCCCTGACTCGTCCCTTGTTGATACGAATCTCTCCACGCTTGAAGTCGACATCTTGCCAGCGCAGAGCGAATAGCTCATTTGGTCTGGCGCCCGTCCAAGCCAGGCAAGTAAACAGAGGTCGGTAGTGCTCGCTGATATTGGATAATGCGAGCGTAAGCTCTTCTCTTGTGAGGGGATCAATGTCCGGCTGCCTTACGGTCAGTGGACGCACCGCAATGGTTGGGTTTTCGGCAACGAGCTTTCGCCGCACGCAAACCTTCATGATGTACCGCAGAAGACCCGAAAGAGATCGCCGAGAGTTCTGCTGCTCAGGCGATCAAGAAAGCGACGAAGAGGTATGAAGCTACATGGCTCGCCCACAGCGCGGCACTACGCGGAGCGGCAGAGCTCTATCTCGATTGTTCGCCGTGGGACGGACTTCTGTCTCTGGGGAAATTACTGATTGTTCGGCGGTGCCCATCACGCGCCAACGGGATTGTGATTGCCAATTAAGCACCGCCGAATGTCTTGTCTTGGTTCAGTCGGCAATGTCGATCGTCCAGCTCTGAAGCGCTATACAGGTCCTGCCCATGGAAAGCGAAAGATGACGTGAGGCCGACGGCGTTGGGTACGCTAATTGACGATGCCGAAAAATGCCACCATGGGCGGCGTCTGCGCGCTCGCGGTGCCTTATGTTGCTGCCACCGCAGGCGGCGATGCCTAAAAAGGCACGACAGGTCTGCGTTTCCGGATAAGGCACCGCGGCCTTTATCCTGCCACGAGCGAAGCTGCCTTGCGGTATTTTGGCGCCAGTGCCCCTCAGCGCTCGTGTCGGCGGCCGCAGCGCGAGAGTCACGCTCAGGTACGAGTGCTTCCCGGGATTTGTCGCAAGGTGAAAGGTTAAATGACCTCAGCGTAAAGCCCGATCCGCTTGGCAACGGTTATTCGCTAGAATGGACCAAAATAGTGGATTGGGCGGTGGAGCATGGAAGGAAACCGATTCATAAGCGAGCTGCGGCTGGAGAATTTTCTGTCCTTTGGGGCCGAACCTGTGACCCTTGCCTTGCAGCCATTGAACGTGCTAATTGGCCCGAACGGATCCGGTAAGTCGAATCTGCTGGATGCCATTGATTTGCTGCGGGCTACACCGAGCGAAACCGAGCTGCTATCACTTATACGGGCGAGTGGGGGTGTAGAGGAATGGCTGTGGAAGGGGGCGCACTCATTGCCGATAGCTACGATAGATGCGGTGGTGGATTATCCGGAGGGTGTCGTACCACTTCGTTATCGGCTGTCTTTTACCTCATCGGGACAACGCTTCGATATTGCGGATGAAGCTGTCGAAAACTCTCAAATGACCCGTCCAGGCGAGGAGGATGTGTACTTCTTCTATCGTTTTCAGGAAGGTCACCCAGTTTTAAATGTTCGTTCGATCATTGAGCAACAACCAGGAACTCCTAGCGGGCGCGTCAGACGCACACTACGACGGGAAGAATTGAGTGCAGAAAAGTCTGTTTTGTCCCAGCGCAGGGATCCTGATCAGTACCCGGAGCTTACTTATCTGGCAGACCAATTTTCCAAAATGCGCATTTATAAGGACTGGATCTTTGGCAGAAACAACGAAGCCAGAAGACCGCAACGGCCAGACGCGCCAGAAGATTGTCTTGAAGCGGATGCAAGCAACCTGGGTCTCGTGCTGAATCAGTTGCAACATGCACCGGGCGGTCGAAAGCTCTTGCTCGAGAAGCTTAAGGACTTCATGTATAAGGTTTCCGAGATCAACACAACTATCCGGGCAGGCACCGTTCAAGTATTCTTGCAGGAACAGGGTCTAAAGCATGCAATCCCGGCAACACGCTTATCCGACGGAACGTTGCGATACCTTAGTTTGCTGGCTATTTTGTGCAATCCCATCCCTCCGCCACTTGTCTGCATAGAGGAACCGGAGATTGGATTGCATCCGGACATCCTGCCTGACATAGCCAGTTTGCTGGTGGAAGCATCCAAGAGGACTCAGCTTGTCGTAACCACCCACTCAGAATCGCTGGTCTCAGCACTATCGGACTTCCCCGACACGGTTGTTGTCTGTGAACAAGACGCATCTGGGACCAAATTCTCACGTCTTGAAAAGGATCGACTGCAGACCTGGCTCGAAAAGTACTCCCTAGGTGAGCTCTGGAGACGAGGCGAAATAGGCGGAACGAGATGGTGAGGGAGATCCGAATTTATGCCGAAGGAGGGGGTGACAGGGCTGACACGAAGACTCTCCTACGGAAGGGATTCAATAAATTCCTAGAACCGCTGATAGATATAGCGCGTTCGAAGGGCATCTCATGGCGGTTTATTCCGTGCGGCAGCCGCCGGGAAGCCTTCGATGATTTTACGGTTGCTGTGCGAACTTATGACGACGCCTTTGTGGCGCTGTTAGTCGACTCAGAGGCTGCCGTTGCAAAGTCTCCAAAGGCTCATCTCGAAAGTAGACCAGACGAAAAGGTGATTCTCCCCGACTTGCCTGATGATCACTTTCATCTCATGGTGCAATCCATGGAGACATGGATTGTGGCTGACATCGATATTCTCAAGGACTTTTACAAGCACAACTTCGCGTCCCTGCCTAAGACCCAGGATATCGAACAAGTCGACAGGCACCAGCTAGAAAATCAATTGAAGCTGGCGACGCGACTGACTCAAAAAGGCGAGTATCAAAAAATTCGTCATGCCGCAAAATTGCTTGAGTTACTACGCCCTTCAGTTGTTAGACAGAGGTGCCGCCACTGTGACAGGTTCTTTGTTGTCGTCGCAGAAAAGATGGGAAGCACCGTATGATTACTCAAATTGACTACCCCACAAGTTGCCGAAAAACTGTGGCCCCTTTTGTGGCCCCTCCGCCTGCCGTGGCTAAAATGACCTCATGGGAGATCAAGTATCTCGCGCAAGAGTGCCAGGCTTGATAACAGACATATGATGCCAGCTATGAGTAGCGGGATAGCTACGCCAAATTTCAGGTTTGTAGAAGGAGCAGCCCAGCCTACAAGAACGAGCCCTGGTCCATGATGACGGTTCCCACGTTTCGTTCGGGAGGACAAGGCACCGCGCCTATCGGGACACGCTTCCAACTCAAGTTCGCTATCGCAGCCTGCTCGTCCGGCTCTGTGGTCGGCAGAGGAGTGGCGTTGCGTTAGCGCTTCAATTCATAAAGAAGCGACATTTGATCCTCGATCGGCAACTTCCTGAAGTGACTGAAACCAGCCTGCTTTGCCATTTCCCGTGCCTTCTCCTCGCCCAGGCAAGCCCCCAGTCCGGCGCCGCCCCGCGCCAGGGACGTGGTCATGCAGTAGAGCGTGCTTATCGAGTAGAGCAGCTCGCCGTATGGTGAGATGTTCTCTTCGGGTTCGGCGGAAGCGTTCATTTCCAGCATCAGATATGTTCCATCGGGCGCCAGAGCCCTGTAGATGGCCGCCAACAGCCCCTGTGGATCCGGCGAGTCGTGGACGACATCAAAGGTCGTTATGAAGTCGAAGCTGCCCTCCTCCAGGTCTACCGCATCCTTGACCTCGAAACGCAGGCGATCCCCGAGCCCGGACTGCTCTGCATTGGCCCTAGGAGCTTGTGACATTAATATGCCGCAGCTCTTTTGAGGCACTGGGAAATGGTTTCCGGCGCCAGGGAATTGTTAAGCTCTCTGAAATT
>DATNRD010000062.1:0-3807 GCA_036703665.1 Candidatus Obscuribacterales bacterium | reverse complement strand
CTCACGACGCCGGCATTATCCACGAACACCGAAAGCAGATCCCGCCGGCTGTCTTTTAGTTTCTCCGTGGCTGCCCGAATGTACGTCTTGAACAGGCTGTCGATGGTGGTGTTCCGTAACGCTTCCGGCTTCGACAGATCGGTGTGCTGGATGACCGCGTTGAATATCTTGTGCTTGCAGTGCTCCGACCAGGTTTGCGCGATGATCTCGAGCTCCACGTCGGTCGGCCATTCCGGCAGCCCGCGTTCTTTTCTGGCCGCTTTCACCGATTCCTGCTCATAGTGCAGGCGGATCGCCTGCATCTCGCGCAGGCTCAAGGCCAGGATGCGCCGGCGACTGAGTGCGGCCAGCTCCTCGTCCGGTAGATCTAGGTTGACGACCTCGACCGGCTCCGGCTCCGGCAGATGAACTGCTGGAAAACCAAGAAAGCGTTGCCCGGAAGATCGCTGCTCCAGGTCGTGGACGATGAAACGATCTGTCAAAGGATGGAAGAAGCGATAGCGAGCCGAGCGCTCCACATCTTGCCGGGTCGCAAAAGAGCTCTCGGACTTGCGGAACAGAAATCCGCTTCCGGAAGCTACTTTGAATTGGTAAGGCAAGCCGCTCAACCCGAGGGCTTCCTGGACCGTGTGAGCCAGATTGTCGGTTACTCCGGGCAGATACTGGCGCTCGCCCCACCAGGCGAAACCGGCTTCCGCCCATGCTTTCAGCCACCGGGCGCGCTGGCCCGGGGTTACGCACCAGAGGTCTTCCAGAAGCGGATCGGTAAGGATAGCGGACAGCTCCCGGATCAGTGCCTCGTCCTCCACAAGCCCGGCTGCCGGCTTATCGGCCAGCAGCCAGTAAAGCGGAAGCTCGACAGTGGGGCTGCCGGCAGGAAAGCCCGAACGCGGCACCACCGCCAGGCAAAGAAGGCGATCTGCTTGCGATTCTGATCCGGTTGTCCGTGCCTGATCGGGGCGCTGCCTGGCCCCGGAGGCATGCAGTGCGCCCCCGACCTCGATTTCGGGCTTGTGTTGTACGGGCGTGCTGACATGCTTTGCGCGTGCGGGGGTGAACCCTGCCAGGCCATGCTCATGAGCCGAGCGTTCCGATGTATCGCATGCGGAGACCTGCTGCCCGGGCCATATCTTCACGCCGTCTCTGGCGATCGCTTGCAGCACCGCCGGGTACAGCCTGTGCTCGATTGCCAGCCCGCGCGCCTTGAAGGTCTCCAGGGTGTCGTCCGGCAGGCGTGGAAACGTTTCTTGCGCCAGTATCGGGCCGTGGTCGACCTGCTCGTCTACAAGATGGACAGTTACCCCGGAGACAGCCACGCCGGCTTGGAAGGCGTCCTCGTAAGCGTGAGCGCCGGGAAAGGCCGGCAAAAGCGAAGGATGGATGTTGATAACCCGATAAAAGCGGCGTGGATCCAGGAACTTCCGCAGGAACTGCGGCGACAGGATACGCATGTAACCGGCCAGGACCAGGTAATCGATCGGGTAGCGTGACAGCTCCTCCAGCACCAGGCGTTCGTGCTCCTGCCTGCTCATCCCCCTGTTGTCGATGGCAATGGCGTGCACCCCGTATTTGCGCGCTATATGGAGCGCCAGCGCCTCGGGATTGTTGGAGATCACTACCTGGGCCGTGGCGTCGAGTTCGCCGTCCTTTATGGCTCGAAGGATGGCTTCGAGGTTCGATCCTCTGCCCGAAACCAGGATGGCTACATTGATTGACACGTCCTGAGAGCCCTCTCGGCGATGTCGCGGCGGTAATCCATACCCTTGAAGCCGATCTTGGCTATCCCCTCGTAGGCCCTGTCGCGAGCCAGCTCGAGAGAGGGACCGGTGCCGGTTACGGCTATGATTCTCCCACCGTTGGTAACTATTTGTCCGTCGGCAAGTCTGGTGCCGGCGTGAAAAGCTACCGTATGCGGTGGCAAGTCTGCCAGCTCGATTGGCTCGCCGCGCGATGAGCCCTCCGGATAGTCCCCGGCGGCTGCAACGACGCAGCAAGCCGCCTGCCCGCTCCATTCCAGTGCCACCTTGTCGAGCGTGCCCTCGGTGCATGCCCAGAGCGCGGGGAGAAGATCGGAGCTGAGCAGCGGCAGGATTGCTTGCGTTTCGGGATCGCCGAATCGAGCATTGAATTCCAGTACATAGGGCTCGAACACCGTGCCAGCCGACGCTCCCGCGAGCGACCTGCGCTTGCCACTGCTGGCATTGCCGCTGCCCGCGGTGGTGATCATCAACCCGATGTACAGGACTCCCTTATATCGCAGCTCCCCGGAGGCAAGAGCCTTTCTTATAGGCTGGAGGACTTTCTGCTCCACCTGCTGTCGACACTGCTCATACAGCTCGGCAGGAGCATAAGCTCCCATCCCGCCTGTATTTGGTCCGCAGTCTTTGTCGAAGCGGCGCTTGTGATCCCGGCTGGGCAAAAGCGGCACAAGTCGCCTGCCGTCGCACAAGGCAAGGAGCGAAATCTCCTCGCCTTGCAGTCTTTCTTCGATCACCACCCTTTTGCCCGCGTCTCCGAAGCGCTTCTCAGCCAGGACGATCGACAATGCTTCTACTGCTTCTTTCTCGCTGTCGCATACAAAGACGCCTTTGCCCAGCGCCAGCCCGTCTACTTTGACGACGCGTAAGCCGGGATCCTCCCTTAGTGCTTGCCGGGCCATGTCTAAAGAGTTGGTGACGGCGTAGCGGGCAGTGGGGATACCGTGTCTGGTCATGAAGTGTTTGGCGAAGGATTTGCTCCATTCCAGGCGCGCCGCCTCACGCCGCGGACCGAAGACGCGCAGCCCAGCGTCTTCTAGACTATCGACGATACCTTCGGCCAGCGGGTTGTCTGGTCCGACGACGATCAAGTCGATTGCTTGCTGACGCGAAAATTCGACGATGGCAGGGAAATCGGATAGGCAAAGATCCACGTTGGTCACACCATATGTGGTGGCAGTGCCGCCGTTGCCCGGCGCACAGTAGACCCTCTCCGCAAAAGGGCTCTGTGTTATCTTCCAGCACAAGGCGTGCTCACGTCCGCCGCCTCCTATCACAAGTACCTTGATCTGACGGTCGAGAGTCATGACGCTTACGTGCCTTTGTGCGTGCCGGGGATTGTTTTCACGAACTCGTCGAGCGTGGGGTGGTCGTCGAAGACCTTCTTACCGATCACGTGATTGGCGATGACGCCATAAAGTTTGTCAATAGCAGATTTGAAATCGGCAGGCAGCGGCTCCGGTTCGACCTTCAACAGGGTGCGTGCGATCTGGCGCCACTGCTCGGGCCTGCCCTTCTCGGTGGCCAGCGCTTGCGCTTCCTTGAGTGACGACTCCCAGCGCGAGCCGCGGTAGACCTGGCGAATCATCTCCTTGGAAAGGTTGTGCCCTTTGTATACAAGACGGAGTTCGTCCGGACCGATGCTATCCGCCAACATCAGACCTTCTTCTCCGCTGATGAACTCGAACTTCCCGTCCCACAGTTCGATGCCCCTGGCTGCCAAAAGGTCGTACAAAGCCAGTGCGGTGTCGTAGGAAAGTTCGATCATGTCCTGGAACTGTTCCGGGGTCAGGCAGGATATGAGCAGCGCCTCCTGCAGCGAAAGCAGTCTGTCTTTCGGCTCCAGCTTGGTGAACAGCTCGATGACCGGATGGGCAAACCACTCACCTTCTCTGGGCTGTCCGGACAGGCCGAGCGTGCGCGCGTAATCGGGATCTTCCTCCAGCCGGCGCGTAAGCGAGCTGCCGGGCGGCATGCCGAACCGGAAGACGACCTCGAGCGGAACCAGACGCCGGCGAACATCTACTGGCCGGCGGGAATAGTAATAAAC
>DATNRD010000061.1:0-3604 GCA_036703665.1 Candidatus Obscuribacterales bacterium | reverse complement strand
GAACGCGAGCCACTAGCGATCCTTGGCGGCTAGGGAACGGTGTAACACCGCTACCCACTCAGTACAGCCAGATTGCCAGGTCTCGGCTTGGCTACAGGCTGATGCTGGCGCACACGCTCTTGGTATACTGACAACATCTTGAACTTTTTGTACTCGCAGTTCGTATAGCTGGGCAGGAGGCGATGTGGGGGCTGTCCTGACGATGTCTAGCTCAGACAGTGCAATCGAAGCACTTGCGTTAGAAACCAGGGCAGGAGACGTATGTTATTGTCAAAGCATGGCAGGTTGTCGATGTCAGACGGTTGCCACGCCGCAGGGGAGGCGTCTATGGCGACAGCACACCAAGTGCAGCGTGAAAGCCGCGTGCGTACATTGCACAACGGCGATCGGATGAATCGCCGGGAGTTTCACGTTGCCTATTGCCAGATGCCCGAGAGCTACAAAGCGGAGCTCATCGGCGGCATTGTGTTCGAGCCATCGCCTCTTGGATGGTCGCATGGTACGAGCCATGTTAGCCTGGGCTCTCTCCTCCACAGATACGCCATACGCACCCCAGGGGTCGAAGTCGGAGACAATGCCTCCGTATTCTTGAGTGACGAAGATGAGGTCCAACCAGATCTCGTCCTGCGCACTGTGCAAATGTGCGGAGGCACCTCACGCTTGACGGACGACGATTATGTGGAAGGACCACCGGAACTGGTGGCGGAGGTGGCTAGCTCAAGCCGTGCCATCGACTTGCACTTGAAGAAAGAACGCTACGCTCTGGCCGGTGTTCGGGAATACATTGTGCTGTGCCTGTGCCCCAAGCAGCTTTACTGGTTTGACTTGCAGCGACAAGTCGAACTGAAGCCAGATAAGAATGGCATATTCCGGTCAGTGATCTTTCCGGGGCTGTGGATTCATGGCGAAGGTCTGCTACAGGGAGAACATGAGCTCACCGCCAGAGCCCTTGACCGTGGGCTGCGTTCTGCCGACCATAAGCGCTTCGTCTGCCAATTGAAAAGAAAACGGGAGAAGTAGTACGCAGTACGGACGCTGCCATGCTCTGCCTGTCGAGCCTCATGACGGTCGGTTGAATGCGCCGACGCGATGCTGGAGAGCGCGATCACGCTTGCCGGTGAGGGAGTGCACCGGGCGACCAGCACTCAGGATGACCTAGATCTTGTCCAGCAGAACGCGCCATTCCCAGAGGACCGGCGGTGGCGAGGCCTGGGGTGTTGCGCTGCGGGAGATGACGTCGTACATGCTGCTGGAGGCAGGCGCGGCAGGGCGCGCCTGGGTGACGGCCGACAGGGCTGCCTTCAGGCTTTTTGCTTCCGGTACCAGGAAGCCTTCGAGCGTGCCCTTGCTCAGACGACTGAGTATTTCACTCTCGGGCAGGCGGAGGCGCAGGGCAGCTTCATTTACGGAGGCGACTGCGCCGGGCACCCTGGCTCTTTCCGTCATATCTACAAGACGCCTCAGGCTTTCGATGGGAGCGTGCCGGCCCGCATCGTTGAGCAGCTTGTCCACGGTGCTCTGCACTTCTGCTCTTACGATGCCGACCACTTCTCGCCTGCTGTTGATCACCGGCCCGCCCGACATGCCACCATCGGCGGTGGCGCCTGTCAATAGCTCTACCTGGGCAGGTAAACCCGTTCGATGTTGCGCATGAGCAAAGCCGGTGAATGTCTCGCGCTCACCTCGGAATGGAACGCGACCGAGGCTGCCGACGCGCATGTCGAGCCTGGTGCCACCAGGAACGCCTACCACGGCAGCCGGATAGCTCCGCCAGCCCTGGCCGACCTCGGCGCTAGAACCCAGCTTGAAGGGCTTCAGCACAGCACGCGGGTCAACGGTGGCTTGCAGCAACGCAACATCTTCGGCTGGCAGCGCAGCTACGGGATATGCTTCCAGCTTGCCGCCGCGCAGGCGGAACAACTCGAAGTGCGGGCTCTCGTCAATCACATGGAAGGCGGTGCCGATCTTGCCGTCGGCGGTTATGGCAAACCCAGATCCTGTGCCCTTGCTGCTGACAATGCGAAAGACGCTCTCTTCCGCCTGCGGCTTCAGCGTCCGCTCGAAGAAATCGACTCTGTTTCTGTGCACGCCCATGGAGGCACCGATCAGCGCCGGTCCCATGGCGAGACCGCTATCGACAAGCAGCGGCCCAACCGTGTTGGCAATTGCCTTTCGGTTGGCTTGCGTGTGCTCCGGCGAGCGCCACGTGTCGGCCAGGGCGCTGGCCACTCCCAGTGTCCGTCCCCTGAGGTCCCGGGCAAAGCCAAAGGTGAGAGCCACGCCGGCCAGCGGAGGCACCAGGCGCAAGAAGCCGGTGCTGCCAGCAAGGCGCGCCAGGCCGAAACCTATCCCGCCTGCCACCGCGGCTTGCGCCAGAGTCTCGCCCGGGTGCTTCAACAGGCGATCATCAAGTGCGTTGAACGTCCCCTCTACGGTGCCCAAGAACAGCACGTCCAGCTCACGCAAGAGCTTTGCACCCAGGGAATCTTCCTTGAGTTCCGCAGCCTGACCCTTTGCGGAATCTTGTTTTTCTAAGGAGCCTGCCACCTTTCCCACCCGGAGCCCCGTTACTCAGGTGGCGATGATAAGGAAGAAAATCTTCGTCTTCAATGAGGAAAATACGTAGTGCACACTTAAGTGGGCGCAGGACTCCATAGTGACAGCCCTACTTCCAGCAGCTCTCACGATTGCCATCGTTTGATATTCGATCACACTAGACCGGTGCCATATGCCAGACGTGCTGGTAAAGGAGAGCAGCCAGGCCACCGTTTCAAAGCGCATGCAACGTGCCAAGAGCAACAGGCGTTCGTTACAGGCGGAGTTGAAGTTCATCTTGGAGCGGGCTGCCGAGGAAACCCCTTGCAGCTGGCCCAGGGTCACTGCCGCCATGATCCGCAATCTGCTTGCCGGCAGAGTCCACACAGACAGCGCTCTTTTAGTTCGAAAAGATCGCCACCGTGGAGTACGTATGTCGTCGACGCTAGTGTTGCCGTAAAGCTGTTCGTTTCGGAACCGCACTCCGAGGCTGCCATCGGATTGCTCAACGATGGAAACAGGCTCTGGGCACCGGAAGTGATCTTGGCAGACGTAGGCAATGAGGTCTGGAAGAAATTTCTTCTGGGTGAGCTGGAAAACGCGAAGCGCTCTTAATTGCCAGAGAGTTGAAGGCAGTGAATATCTCGCTGGACAGTGGCGGCGAGTTGTTGGAGCCGGCTGTCGATCTGGGCTGCGAGTTGAAGCAAACTGTTTATGACTGCCTTTACCTGTGTCTTGCCGTCGAACTATCCAGCAGGCAGGTTACGGCTTATCAAAGGTCTTACCAATCCATACGCGATACCCCTCTGTCCGACAGCATTGAGTGGGTCGGACGTCTGGTATTGCCGTAACATCCTGATTCTTGTTGCTGATCCTCGTTCGCACTTATGTCCCTCGCTGCGGGGGGCGTCACATATTGCAACAGAATGTTGTCATCGGTTTAGGTCCCATGGGTGACTGGGCATGCTCCGGAATGGTGATCCTAGAATGGGAATGCGAGCACCGCACGTCTATTGCAGGCTCGTTGGTTAAACTCGTTAAGGCTGAGACACTCTCCTTTCGGAGGCAG
>DATNRD010000060.1:0-6718 GCA_036703665.1 Candidatus Obscuribacterales bacterium | reverse complement strand
GATCATGCCTCATTGGCATCAGGGACCTGGACCCGCCGGAGCGGGATATCATCAATCAAACAGGGGTAACGGCGTTCACCATCCGTGATATCGACCACCTTGGTCTGGGGCGAGTGACGGATCTGGCTCTCGGTGCGGTCGGCTCGGACATTGCCGGGATTCACCTCTCCTTCGATCTCGATGTGGTTGATCCGGAGATTGCCCCGGGAGTGAGCACGCCGGCGCGCGGCGGGCTGAGCTATCGCGAAAGCCACCATGCGCTCTCACTGCTGGCCGAAACCCAGCTCATTCGCTCGATAGACATAGTCGAGCTCAACCCCGCCTTCGACATCCAGAACCGCACGGCCGACTTCGCCGTTGAGCTTCTTTTGTCGACGCTCGGTAAGACTATTTTGTAAGCGCTCCGGCGGCTGCGTCCCTTGCCGCCTCCGCGCGACAACACGCTCGGCGGCCACCGCCGGCTACGCCGGCTGGCTCAGTTGCCTGGCGACTTCGCATCCAGCAATTGCGCAGGAGGCAGGCAAGCTCGCCTCCTGCGCTGGCCAGTTGCGACTGCCGGGTAGACACGGATGCGAAACGATACTATACTTACGTATGGATAGGGGCAAACTCAGGCAAGGAGGCATATGGTTGAGTCATTACCACCTCGGCAGCGCGAGGTTCTGCGTCTTATTGTCAGGCTGACGGAAGAGCAGGGCTACCCGCCCACTCTAGCCGAGCTGGCGCTTGCTATGGGCCTGAAAAACCGCATGACTGTCCATCAGCACGTCGTGGCCCTCAAGAAAAAGGGGCTGGTTCACTGGGAGCCCGGGCTCAACCGCAGCTTGCGGGTACTCAGTCCGGCTCGGCAAGCAGCGCGCCAGACGAGCATCGAGTCCAAGAGGCCAGAGCCGGCACAGGCAATCCCGCTGGCCGGCCGCATTGCGGCAGGGCAGCCGATCGACGCCATAGAAAGCGACGAATACCTGGAAATCGAAAGCCGCTACGCCAGCGCCGGCTGCTTTGCCCTCAAAGTCAAGGGCGATTCGATGATCGAGGACGGTATATTCGACGGTGATTTCGTCATCGTCAAGCCTCAACCAAGCCCCAACAACGGTGACATCGTGGTGGCAGTGCTAGGCGATGGCACGGCCACCCTCAAGCGTTTCTACAAAGAAAAAGGGCGCTTCCGCCTGCAGCCTGCTAATCCTGAAATGGAGCCCATCTACCTGGACAGCACCGCAGACATCACCATCCAGGGTATAGTCGTAGGCCTGTTCCGCAAGTTCTAAAGCCTAAGCATTCAAATCCGTCCGCGGGCGAAGAGCTGTTTGAGGGGCGCAGGCATGGGTCCGCTCGTGTCGACCTCAATGGTGCGTTCGTTTTCATAGGTGACCAGGCCAGGCTTGCCGGGGACCTTCCGCACGTACCGGCACTGCGTGTACATGACACGCACCTTGCCGCCGGCGGCCGTCTTGGAGAGCCTGGCAGCAGCCTGGGCCGCCTCTTTCATGGTCGTGCCCGGCGGCTCGCGTTTGGCCGAGGGCACCTTGACGAGCACGTGTGCCCCGCCTTGCCCCTGCACGTGCAGCCAGACATCCTGGGGCTGGGCCACGCGCGTGATGAGCTCGTCGTTCTCGTGGCGGTTGCGTCCCACGTATATGGTCCAGCCGTCCGACGATGTTATGTTGAGCAAGCGCATGCGGTTCTTTTTCTTGCCGGCGCCTGGCTGCTGGTGGCTGACAGGCCGGGCAGGCTCCGGCGCCCTGCGTACAAGAATGCTGTCGCGCAGGTTCTCCAGGTCGTCTGTCGTGCGAGCCGCCTCCAGATGCTCCACCTGCTCCCTTATCCGTCCGAGCCGGGCCAGTGCCTCGGATTCAGCGGCTGTCGCGGCAGCGACCCTGGTTCGAGACTTGGCGAACTGCCTGTAGTAGTGCTGGGCATTTTGAGCGGCGCTGAGGTTCGGGTTAAGCGGAATTCTGACCGGCTCGCCACAAGGCTCATAGAGATCCTGGCAGACCAGCTCCTCTTGCCCGCCGGCAATTTCCTGCAAGTGCGCCAGGATGAGATCACCGTACTTCTTCAGCTGTCCGGCATCTCTGGCGCTTTCCAGCTGCTTGGCCGCGGCGGCGCGCCGGGCTTCCAGCCGCTCGTACTCTGCATGCAGCTCGGCGCTCAGGCGGTCGCGGAGCTGCTGAAATCGCTCCTTCAACTCCTGTGCGCGGAAGTACTCCTCCAGCATGTCGTTGACGGACGGAAAAGCTTTCCATGCGCTTTCGTCCGCCATGTCGCCATACCACGACAGCACTGTAAAGCGGCTCAGGTCGGTTCTCATTGCCGGCTTGTATTGGTTCAGGCGCTGAACGGATTCGATCCTTACCCAGAGCTCCGGAACCAGCGCCTCCGCTGACGGTTCCGCAAGCACAACCGCGGCGGCGATCTCCTCGGCCAGGTGCCGGCCCAGCCCGGCAAAGGTGTCCAGCAGCCAGTCGGCCACGCTCTGCCCGGTCAATGGCAACCCCGCCAGGTGCCCGCTTGCCTGCTCGAACTCGTCCCTTGTTACCTTGAAAATGTTGGGCTTGTCCTGGCTGGGCGGACGGACGTACTTCAGCCCCGGCAATATCTCGCGCTGCCGGCTCATGTCCCGGGTGACCAGGTGCGAGGCCCCGAGAATCTGGTCGTTCTCCTTGTTCCAGAAGATGAGGTTGCTGTGCCGGCCCATGATTTCGGCGCTCAGCACCTTGAGTGATGTTGATCCGACCTCGTCGAGGCAGGAAAAGACAAGGTCGACTATGCGTTCGCCAAGCAGTTGCTCCACGCCCGCAATCGTGGCACCAGTCAGGTGCTTGCGCAGGAGCTGGCAAAAAGGCGGCGGATTGGGGCGCTTGGGCAGGGAGGCAAGATTCACCAGGCAGAGCCGCCCGAAGGAAGCATGCGCGGACAGGAGAAAATGCCCTATTCCGCCGCGCGAGCGCAAGGAAAGAACAATCTCGTCGCGCGCCAGCTGGTGGACCCTGTCGACCTTACGGTTGAGCAGAAGCGGCTTGGCTTCCTGAATTACCGCTCTTATGGTAAGAGCGTCAACTGGTTGCATGGCATTGATCGCTCGGGTTTAATTATAAGAATTCCGCACAGCCGCCCTTCCATGATATTAACAAGCCGATGGCGGCGGCAACGAGGCTTCGATGGCTGAGACCTCGCTTCAATCGAGCGAAGTGGCAACTTCCAGGCAGGGCGCCACTCGCGCCGGAAACCTGGTGGTAATCACCGGGCCGTCCGGGGTGGGCAAGGGCACCCTGGTTGAGCGTTTGATTGCTGCCGTGCCCGGGCTGAGCCTGTCTGTGTCCGTTACAACAAGGCCGCAGCGTCCCGAGGAGGTGGAAGGGACGGATTACTTCTTCCGCTCTGAAAAGCAGTTTCGCCAGATGGTGGCGGACGGTGAGTTGCTCGAATGGGCTGAGTTCGCCGGAGCGCTCTACGGCACGCCTAAAGCCTGGGTAGAAAAGGAGCTGGCGAGCGGGCACGACGTGGTGCTGGAGATCGAGGTCCAGGGCGCCCGCCAGATTCAAGAGCAGTGCTCGCAGGCTGTGCTCATCTTTCTTTCGCCGCCCGATTTCGCCGCTCTCGAGGAGCGCCTGCGCAAGCGGGCCACCGAGACCGCGGAGAAAATCGCCCTGCGCTTGAGCAAAGCCAGGGAAGAAATGCAGCAAAGGCACCTGTTTCACTATGAAGTAGTTAATGACAACATTGATGAAGCGCTCAATAATCTTGTGCATATAATCTATGCAGAAAGGTGTAGAATTCGTCCTTCTCCAGGCAACGAGAGCACATGAGCACAACAAGAATCCTCGACCAACTCCTCGAAAAGTACCCCAACCGCTACGAGCTGGTGCTGAAGGTGGCACAGCGCGCCAAGCAAATCAAAAACGAGACGCGCGAGCAGCAGAAGGCAACCAACGCCGTCATCCAGGCGCTGCAGATGGTTGCTGCCGAAGGCGATGGCACTATCCTTATCTCGCCCATCGAGTACCGCAACTACTGAGCGTTTCTTCCAGCCATCCCCCGCGTTGAGGGCCTCTAGCCGGCAGTACAGGACCGATAGGCAGCCCGTAGCCCGGGCGTCCTTGCCGGGTTGTGCATCGTTCAGGGAGAAGGGCATTTCGTCACAAATCTTCGTAATTTTCCCGTTCGCCGGCCATGTTGCCCGGGAATTGCGGAAAACCCGGTTGTCGTGAGCAGCATCCTGACGTATAGTCTGTCCGGATCGCGATAAGCGATCATTGCAAGTCGCCCCGGAGTGTGCCAGAAGGTTATGGACGTTTGGTCTCTGCTGCTCCTGTTAGCCTTGATGACCGGCATCATGGGCTGGGGCATGAACCTCTATGTCAACGCTGTTTACTGGTACTGCGAGTGGCGCGAGGGCAACGACATCAACTGGGGACTGGACACCGTCTTTATGCTGGCCGTCCCCTTCGCCTGGATGTTCGCCATACTGGAAATTGTCTTGCTCTACTGCAAGTAAGAAACGCTCGCGCCCGCTCATTCCCGCCACCTGCTCGGCCAGCTCAGCCAGAATCGCCGCCGCTTCAGTCGTCGTGGTCACCTGCGTGAGCCTGGCCCGGTACGGGGCGCTGTGCGATATGCCCTTGGTGTAGTGCGCAAGATGCCGGCGGGATTCGTTTATCCCCACCCGCGCGCCTTTGTACCGGATAAGACCGAGCGTGTGCCTGTAGGCGGCAATAAGACGATCTACGTCGTCCGGCGGATCCTCGAGCCTGCCTGTCTCCAGCAGTCGGGTGATTCTGCCGGTGAGCCAGGGATTGCCGAGCGTACCCCTGGCCACAGCTACACCGTCGCAGCCGGTCACCTCCAGCAGGCGGAGAGCATCTTCCGGCTCGAAAACATCACCGTTGCCGAACACCGGGATGGAAAGAGCCTTTTTGACCCTGGAGATGAAGCCCCAGTCTGCTTTGCCGGAGTAGAGCTGGGCGCGCGTGCGACCATGCACGGTGACCATATCCGCGCCGGCTTCCTCGATCATGAGCCCGAACTCGACGCAATTTCTCGAACTGTCGTCCCAGCCCAGCCTGAACTTGACGGAAAGCGGGATGGTAACGGCCGCTCGTACCGTCTTCACGATCTCCCTGGCCAGATCCGGCTCTTTCATGAGCGCGCATCCGTCTTTGCCCTTGGTTATCTTGGGAACGGGGCAGCCCATATTGATGTCGACGAAATCGGCACCCCTGGCCTGCGCCATCTGGGCTGCCGCCGCCATCACGTCTGGCTCGTGCCCGAAAATCTGGATGCCGATCGGGTGCTCGCCCGGTGCTATGTCCATCAGGCGGCTGTCGGGACGGTTCATAAGGGCCCGGCTCGACACCATCTCCGTGGCCAGCAAGCAGTCTGTGTCCACACGCCGGACGATATCGCGGAAGACTATATCAGTGACCCCCGCCATGGGCGGCACGTAAACCCGGCTTTTCAGCGTCAGCGACCCGAAACGTATGCTCATGATATGTAGAGTTTACTAAAGACCCGTCCTTACGATAATGACCACATTTTATTCATTTCCCAAAGAGCATTCGCAGCACATCAGGACAGCAATCCGATCGAATCTCGACGAAACCTCTCATCGAAAACCGAAAGTAGCAAATAAAGAACCCCGGTAGCTGGCTTCATACACAAGCTCATCGGACACAAGAATACGCATCTCCACGGACTGATCCTTGAATCCCTCGGGCAAATCCAACAGCGGATCGCCTTCAATTTCTTGAAGTATCTGCCGAAGCCATTCTCCTACCAATCGAAGACACATCTCGTATTCAAGCTCATATGTAACATTCAGAAGAAACCAAGCATCTGACACGCGTTCGAATGACACTCTTCTACCAGGCATGACATGAATCCGAAACACTACAGTGCCGATCGCAGTGTTGTGCCTGGACCAGAGCTGCTGAATCCGTGCATTTAAGACCAGCTTCCATTCCGTTGGCAGGCGTGGATTCATACGTGCTGGATCGAGGCGGCCATGCTCCACTTTCGTCTTCCTCCTCTGAATAACTATCTCCGGGCGAGGCTCAGGCAGGCTGCCAAATCCCCCCGGCAGCAGCAGGTCCAACCAGATGTTTCTCACTTCTGCAAGTGCCGGATGGCGCTGCAATTCATAGAGCTTAAGCAGCGTGCGCAGATCGAATATCGCTCTGTAAATGGAGCCTTCCTCATTACAGGCTTCCAGATAGTCCCATATTGTTTCCCTCTTGTACTCATTCTTGATCGCCAGTCGCTGCGCTTGCTCCAACACAAGGTCCGCTCTGGGCTTGGGCATCGGGCGCTCCTGACTGCCACTTTCTCCATAGAACCAGCGCTCGCGGCCCCGACGGAACGCTTCCTTCCGCCTTTGCGCCCAGGACTCTGCCTCCTCGGACTCCTGCTCCTTTCCAAGTCGATACAAGGCAATTTGAAGGCGCGCCAGCGTATCGTCTAATTCTGTAGGGTTGCCTCTGTAGCGATCAATTGCTGCACTCAAAGCTCGCCGCAGCACTACTTCTGCTTCCTCGAACTTACCTTCGCGCAATAACTCTTCTCCCCTGGCGCGAAGCTGTGTCAACAACCATGTGGACCATCGGCGCTCTTGCTATCACCTCCTAAAACCGAACATAATGCGCATAGGAAGCTTGTACCTGGCTTCATACACGATCTCATCGTACACAAGCACCCGCATTTCTATAGTTTGGTTAGC
>DATNRD010000059.1:0-11343 GCA_036703665.1 Candidatus Obscuribacterales bacterium | reverse complement strand
CTGCCTCCAGGGCTGCCGTGTCCGCCGGGTGTTCGAAGGCTTGGGATGTGATGCGCGGAAACTTTCTTCTGGTCTTCTCGAAGACTGTGCTCATGTGCCCTCCGTTCGGTTGATCCGAGAATCGGCGATTGGCCGGGTGTGCCTTCTTTCTTCTTTCTACCCGATGGAGCCCATTCCTGTCGCGCCGGCGACAAAACGTAAATTGAGGGGCTGCGGGTCACCCACGCTTCTCGAAGAAGCAACGAGAGGCGAGACTAACTCAGGCTGAGAATCTCCAGCCCACGACCCACGACAATGGCCAGACCGTCCTTGATCGCCACCGCGGAGGCGGCCTCAACAACCGGCAGCGACGTTACGATGCGCGGGCTGGCTGGCAAGGCCAGGCTGACGATAGCGACCAGATCCTTGCCCTCCGGCGATCTGCCCACAGCCACTGCCTTGTCTCCCGATGCGGCCACGGCCACACCGTCGTGCGGCAGGTCGATCACACCGATCGACTTGAGATCGGACTCCTGCCGGGAGAGAACCATGAGGAAGCCCTTCGAGCTTCGGTCTACCGCTGTTACGAGAAGATAGTCATCGGCCAGCCAGGCATCGCGCAGGGCAAGGTTGTCGAAGTGGCGCTTTCCGACAAGTTCAGCGGTGCCTTCCGTGCGATAGAGTGCTATGTCGCTCAACCCTCTCAGTACGAGACAGCCGTCGCTGGCGGCCACGCGATTGAAGACGCCCGGAAAGTCCAGCGGCTTCTCCCGAGCAAAACTGTTCGAGTACACCTTGATCGGTGTCACGGTCGACTTTTTTTCAGAAGTTGAGAGGATGTAGGCTTTCTGCTTTTTGGAATCGTAAGCCATGTAGTCGCCGGAGGCAGCCTGGGAAACGACCACTTCATTGGGGTTGGTCATTCTCCTCAATGTCAGCGCCCTGTGAGCCAGGCAGAGGATGTAGCTACCAGCGCCCGCCATCGCCTTGACGGTGCTGCCCGGCTCGGCAGTGAGGACCAGAACCGGCTTGTCCGGCTTGGCTACGTTGTAGAGCTTGAGGTCCGCCCCGCCCAGCACCACCAGGTCGCCCCAGCTAGCCACGGCTGATGCCGGCAGGCGTGGAATGGCATAGGTCAACGAGTGCCTCCAGCCCGTTTTATCCAGCGTCATGACCTCCACTCCCGCCCAGCCCGAAGCCACGTAGGCCGAGCGGTCCTTGAACGTCAGGCGCGACACCAGACCGGGCGTATCCTTTCCGCCGGGTAAGACCAGTGTTTGCTCCGGCGTGAGATCCAGCGTTTTGTCATAGAGAAAGCTCATGACGGCCCGCTCCGTACCGCGCTCGCACAGGATAAGAAGCCTGCCCTTCTGAACGGCGGCGTCCGATACCGCGCTTGCCCCGGACAGGAAGGTGAAGTTCACCGCATGTGGTGCCGGCTCGAGCGCTATAGCTTTTGCTTCGAACTGCAACGACCCCGAGGGCTGACCGGCAACGAACAGCTGATCGCGAAAGCGAGCCATGACCGGGTAATCTCCGTTCAGCTTGATCGTCTTGCGCACCTGCGGCGCGTGCGGGTAGTAGAGGTTCACATAGTCGATCTGCGAATTGCGCGGCCCGCTCAGCACGACAAGATGACGATCCTGCAGATCCATCCTCACCACCGGCTGTTCTACGGTGAAAGTCGAGACCAGGCTGGGGTCGGTCGACTTGCCCTTGCGAAAGACGCTCACCAGGTAGCTGCCGTTCAAGGTGGTGCCCGCCACACAGATGATGTCCTGTGCGGCAGCCAGGCACGCTGGCTCGGAATACTGCTCGAGCGACAAGCGCGACATGACCGACGGTTCGCTGGCCGGCGCAAGGCTCACTGTGGCGAGCATGTACGCCGTTTCGCCTGAGGCGGTGTCCTGCAGAACCAGCGCGTACGCCCTCTGTCCGGCCAGCACGCAATCGAGCATGCGCTTGCCCAGCCCCGATAGCTCGCCTGCCACGCGCGGTCCCTCCGCACGTTTGAAATCGATGAGCGCCAGCCGGCCGAACTCGTCCGCGACGGCTACCAGTCCGCCGCCGGTGATGGCTATGTGATCGGGGACTATGGCCGGCGGCCAGTCCTGCCTGGCGATCGAGCGAGGACCAGTCTTGGCTGGCGCGGCTTGCTTGCGTTTGGCTGCCAGGGCTGAGGGAGCACCCAGAAAGGTCAAGGAGCTCAAAAGGAACAACCTGCGCGACAGCATTGCCGGCTTATGGGAGGAGATGTCGGACAACGCTGTTGCAGGCCTGCAGCACTAGAATTGCCACCATCGGGGACAGATCGATGCCGCTGATGGGCGGGATCAGCTTCCTGAAGGGCAAAACGAGCGGCTGGACAAGCTGGTCAAGCGTTCGAAACGGTTGCTCGTACCAGCGAATATTGGGAAACCAGCTCAGCAGACACCAGACAACGATGAGCATGGTGACGAGCTGGATTAAACTCGAAACTAAAAGTCCGATTTCCACGGGTACACCCTGCCTGGACCGACCTCACTCCCAGATTGTAACATTTACCGGTCTTGCCAAGGCACGGAAGATGAGCGCGGATCAGTATCTCAGAACCCCAGAGCAGAGGCTGATTGCAGCCATCAAAGATTGGACGGGGGACAGCTCCATCGGTGACGATTGTGCGGAGCTTCCCGGGCAGACTCTTGTCACTGTCGATACGCTCGTTGAAGGCACACACTTTCTCAGGCCGCTCATCAGCTTGCGCGACCTGGGTTGGAAAGCCATCGCGGTCAACCTGAGCGACATCGCCGCCATGGCCGGCAGACCGCGCTATCTTCTGGTCAGCTTGACGTTGCCGGAAAGTCTTAATACAGGCGAGTTTCGCCAGCTCTACCAGGGCATAATGGAATGCGCCCGCGCGCATAGAGTGCGTATCGCCGGCGGAGATTTGACGCGCGGGCCGATTATGGTTATCTCGGTAACAGTCCTGGGAGAAGCGCATGAAAACGGCTGTCTCAAACGGTCCGGCGCCAGGCCGGGGGACGTGGTGGCTGTCACGGGCGATTTCGGCGCCAGCGCTGCGGGGTTGTGGGCTCTCACGACAGGGATTGAGGGGTTTACGGCGCTCAAAAACAGGCACTGCCGGCCGGTGCCCCGCTTGAGCGAAGGCTGGCTGCTTGCCTCTGAGGCGGGAAGCCGGGGAGCCCTGATGGACGCCAGCGACGGGCTGGCCGATGCGCTCGTGCAGATTTCCGCCGCCAGCGGCAGCGGTGTCGAGGTGGACCTGGAGCTCGTCCCGGTTGCCGTGGAGACGCGTGAGGCTGCCCGGGCCGCCGGAGCCGACCCGCTGGACTGGGCCATGTACGGCGGAGAGGATTACGAGCTGGTGGCATGCCTGCCCGAGAGCGCCTGGGATCGCTTAAGGAGCTTATCGAAAAATCCTTTCACGGCTATCGGCAAGGTCACCGCATCGGGTACCATCACGCTCAAGAACTGCGGCGCGCTGGGACCAGGGATTGATCTTGCCAGGGGGTTCCAGCACTGGCGCAACCTGCTGTAAAGGGGAAGGGGATGTACGAACAGAAGACCGCGCAGCTGCTCGATGGCAAGGCCGTGGCAGCCTCGGTGCGTGAAGGTCTTAAGCTGCGAGTGGATTCTCATGTGCGGAACGGCGTGAGGGCGCCGGGGCTGGCCGTTGTGCTGGTCGGTGACAATCCGGCCAGCCATCTCTACGTCAAAAACAAGATTCAAGCTTGCAAGAAAACCGGCATTGAAAGCCACCTGCGACAGTTTCCCGAAAACGCCTCACTGGCTGATATCCTGGCTTGCCTGAAGGAACTCAATGAGTCGGAAGCAATAGACGGCATTCTCGTCCAGCTGCCGCTGCCCTCTCACCTGAACTCCGAGGTTGTCCTGTCGGCGGTGCGCCCGGACAAGGACGTCGACGGGCTCCATCCGGTCAATCTCGGGCTGCTTCTTTCCGGGAGGAAGGGCTTGCGGCCCTGTACGCCTGCCGGTGTCATGGTCTTGCTGGATCATTATGAAATCCCGCTGGGTGGCAAGACGGCGGTTGTCGTGGGACGCTCCAATCTTGTTGGTAAGCCGGTGGCGCTCATGCTGATGGAAAGGAACGCCACGGTGACAATCTGTCACAGCCGGTCGCTCGAGCTTGACAGAATCGTCCAGAAGGCGGACATCGTCGTGGCGGCGGCAGGCAAAGAGCACCTCGTGCGGGGGTCGTGGATCAAGCCCGGAGCAGTGGTGGTGGATGTAGGCATCCATCGCAGGCAGACACCGGACGGTCAGTCGGAGGTGGTCGGCGATGTGGATTTCGCCGAGGCGGCTGCGGTCGCTTCGCACATTACGCCGGTTCCGGGCGGAGTCGGGCCGATGACGGTTGCCATGTTGCTGTCCAACACGCTGGAGGCTTACGAGCAACATATTTCCCCTCGATAAGCCGCGGCGTACTAAAATGTCTGCCAGCTTGTGCGCAGCACCAGGTATTCCTTGATTGGGGACGCAGAAAACAGCAGCGGGAGAAGCGCGATGACAGCTGAAGTAAAAAAGACCGGGTTGCCAACGTGGGCGAAGGTGCTCATCGGCATTGTGATCTTCGCGATTATTGCCGGGATTATCGCCGTCGTGGGGCTGGTCTACTTCGTCCAGGATACGGTCAAGAGAGCGCAGGACCCGGCCGTCATAGCCAAGACAGCCAGGGAGATCGCGGACTTCACCGAACCGCTGCCTGCCGGGTACAAGTTCGCCCTGGCGCTGGACATGTTTGGGGTAAAAACGGTAACCGTCGAACACGATGCCGACAAACAAACCCTCATTTTCATGACGGCGCCGCCCAAGGAAGACATGGACGCCGATGCCCTGGTGAGCAAGCTCTTCGAGGCAGGCATCAAAGCCCCCACGCATCCCGAGGCGGCCGGCGGGCGTTTCGAGCAGGAGAAGTCGCGCGGCACCGAAACTGTCGGAGGCGAGCCGATGCCGTACATAGTCGGCACCATGAGCGACAAATCAGGTAGCAAATTCGAGGGGCTGGTCGGGGCGATTGTCAGCAAGCCCAAGCACAAGACTGTTATCGTCTACGGCATTCAGCCGGGGGACCAGGGCTACAACATGGAGACAACCCGCACGCTGCTCAAGACGATAAAGGGCTTTTAGCCCGATAGCGCTGGCTACTTCCTGTAACTTATGCGGTAGATGGCGCCGGCTTTGTCGTCGGAGACGAGCAAGGCACCGTCGGGCATGACCTGGACATCGACGGGGCGGCCCCAGGCCGCGCCGCCTGGCTTCAGCCAGCCTTCCGCGAAAACCTCGTACCGGTAAGGCTTACCGCCCCGAAAGCTCACCAGCGTAAGGCGGTATCCGATCGGCGCCGATCTGTTCCAGGAGCCGTGCTCGGCAATGAATGCCTGGTTGCGATACTGAACTGGAAACATCTCTCCTGTGTAGAAGCGCATGCCGAGTGCCGCCACATGCGGACCCAGGTCGACGCTGCTGGGCGTGAACTCGATGGCCGGGGCTCTGGCGCCGAACTGCGGGTCAGGCACGTTTTTCCCGTACCGGTACGGAAAGCCGAAGTGCATGCCGGCACGCGGGGCAAAGTTGAGCTCGTCCGGCGGCAGGTCGTCGCCCAGCCAGTCCCTGCCGTTATCGGTAAACCAGAGCTGGCCGGTGCGTGGATCCCAGTCAAAGCCGACGCTGTTGCGCACTCCGCGTGCGAAAACTTCGAGCCCGCTGCCGTCCGCTCTCATGCGCATGATGGTGGCATAGCGCTCGTCCTCTTTTTCGCAGACGTTGCATGGTGCCCCCACCGGGATGTAGAGCAGATCGTCGGGACCGAAGCGGATGTACTTCCAGCCATGGTGGCGATCACGGGGGAACGAGTCGTTTACGATCGCGGGCGAAGGCGGGTTAGCCAGATGCGCTTCGATGTTGTCATAGCGGAGGACGCGGCTGAGTTCGGCTACATACAGGGCTCCTTTGCGGAAAGCGATGCCGTTGGGCCAGGTAAGGCCGGTGGCGATCACGATTACCTCATCACCGCGTCCGTCCCTGTTTCTGTCTGGTATTGCGTAGACCTTCCCTTCCTCGACAGTGCCGACGAACAGGGTGCCGTCGGGGCTGATGGCCATGGAGCGGGCACCCGGGACGCCGTCCTGGTAAATGTCGATGGCGAAACCGGGTGGCAGCTTGATCGCTTTGAGGTTTATGGAACGCCCGTCGGTCGCGGAACAGGTCAACAGCAGTCCCGCTGACAGGATAGCTGTCATGAAGACAAACAGGGGCATGTAGCGGGGATGAGTCTTGTGCATTGGAGGATTTTTCCGCGTAATTCGATGCCATCGTCAACCGGGCGGCAATGACGCCGGACAGTCCCGACTGCTTATTATCCGGGCTTATGCGCGTTCGTGGACCGGCTTCCGGGACCCGCCTTTTGTACCCTTGGCAAGGGGCGATGAAGGTTCGTAAACTGCCGGGTTCCTTGCCTCTGATCGATCCATGCGCGGATTGGCCTATTATTATTTGAGAAAGGTACCAGGCTGCCAGGAGAGGACGACGATGGCTGAAGAGACCCATTCAGATTCGAGCATGGCATGGCTTACGTTCTTTTTCGTTTGCTTCATCTTGACGATGGCAATTGGTGCCTTTGCCATTTTCATGTACGACGTCAACGCTCCTGAGGCGACTCCGGGTGGTGCCGGCGGGCATGGCAGCATGATACTGCCGGTGGACGGCGAGTATGCGCCGCACGCGAGAGTCTGGCCTGCTGCTTGAGATTTTAAGCAGCGAGCGGGCGGAAGCTTAGAACCTGGTTCCAGTGGTGTAATAACCGTGCCTGGCTGTAACCAGGTTGAGCACGGCGGCGGTCTTGACGATTCTTTCCTTGAGCTGGCGGTCCTTGTCTTGCGGGTCCTGGAAGACGGAGTAGAGCAGGGGATCTCGCTCGAGCGCGTGGAGCAGGGAGAACTCCGCCGTGGTCACGGCCCTGCCGCCGCCGACCTGGTGCACCTTGATGGTTCGCCTGCCGATCTCGTCCTCCTGCGCGATCTCCCGGTAGTCGGGAGAATGATCCGTCACGAGCACCTCATGACCGGGACCCAGACGAACGTGTTTCTTGTTGCATACAACCGACACCGAGCTGAACCCGTTGTCCCACAGAACCAGACAGCGGGTCGAGCCTTGTTTCACTCGCAAGAGCACCAGTGCTTTCCTTCTGACGTAAATGTCCGCCAGCGGTGTCACCACGACGCCTGCTTTCTGCGCTTCCACAAGCATCCGGCCCGAGGAGAGCTCGGCGCGATCTGGCGAGGTGAACTGGAGTTGCGTGCCGGGAGAGGCGACGTAGCGGAAACAATGGGCGCCAGTGCTCCAGCGATCCTGCCCGCCCCCGCCGGCATCGGAAGATGAGCCGCAACGTGCAGCAGGGGCGAGTGCTGCGAGCATGACAAGTGTCAACAGCAGTCCGGCAAGCGTCCTGACGCTCATGAAGTTTCCCCTGGTCCCCGACTTTTCCAGTTTAGCAACATTGAGCATCCCCGCAGGCGGCCCTTAGAGGGAGCAGCGATAATAGTACTGGCCGCCCGTGACGCACGGCAGGATCAATCATGCAAGGCCGGGAGCTGAGCGCTGAAATACTCTCGATCGGCACAGAGCTGCTGCTGGGGCAGATTCAGAACACCAACAGCCAGTTCCTTTCCGCCGAACTGGCAGCCATCGGCATCAACTGTTTCTGGCACACGACTGTCGGTGACAACAAAGAACGCATAAAGGCTTGCCTGCGCCTGGCGCTCTCGCGGGCAGATGTTGTTGTCACCACCGGCGGTTTGGGTCCGACCCCGGATGATCTGACGATTGAGTGCATCGCGGAGCTGTTTGGTGCACCAATGGTTTTCGAGCAGTCGGTGATGGATCGAATTGAGCAGCTGTTCCGCCGCCGCAACATGCCCATGCCGGAGTCGAATCGCAAGCAAGCGATGCGACCTGAAGGGGCGCGAATACTGCCAAACCCTGTGGGCACAGCCCCGGGGATCATCTGGGAGTTGGACGAGAGCCTGTTGACTAAATCATCGATAAACAGATCCGGGCGAGGCCGTGTTATTTTGACTTTTCCGGGCGTACCCGTCGAAATGGTCGCCATGTGGCAGCAAACCGGTCGCCCATTCCTTGTCGAGCACAGCGGTGGCGGCACAATCTGGTCGTGCGAGTTGAAACACTACGGAATCGGCGAGTCGGCCCTGGCCGAGATGTACAAGGATTTGCTTGACAACGAGAATCCGACAGTTGCCCCGCTGGCAGGACGAGGCGAGTGCAGGCTGAGAGTCACGGCCAAGGCTGCCACCGTCGGTGAGGCCAAGGCCATGGCCCAACCGACGATCGAACTCATTAAGGCGAAGAGCGGGTTGCTGTGTTACGGCAGGGACGAGGATACTCTGGAGTCGGTCGTCGGGCGCCTGCTTGTGGAAAGGGGCATGACGGTCGCTTTCGCCGAATCGTGCACGGGTGGGCTGGTGAGCAAGCTACTGACCGACGTGCCGGGCAGCTCGCAGTACGTCAAGTTGAATGTGGTCACGTATGCCGATCAGGCCAAAAGCGATCTTCTCGGTGTGCACAAGTACATTCTCGAAACGAAGGGCGCCGTAAGCCCAGAATGTGCGCATGCCATGGCTGCCGGTGTGCGGCGCCTGGCCGGATCTGATATCGGATTCGGTATCACGGGCATAGCCGGCCCGGGAGGCGCAACAGCGGATAAGCCGGTGGGCCTGGTGTACCTGGCACTGGTTGCCGAGCACTTCCAGGCGGACAAGACGCTGCGCTTCGCTCCCGAGCTTTCGCGGGCCGAGATCCGCGCGCGTACCGCCAAGGAGGCACTGAACATGGTGCGCATTTTTCTCATCGATCCAGCCAAACTGGCCTGAGGGTGCCGATTGCCTTGTGGGCGGTGCCGGCCAGCGGCGCCGGTGCGCCCGCTGATTACTCGAGTCCTTTCGCCAGGGCCGGAGCAGCCCCGCACCGGGCCACGGCACGCGCAGCGGTGCCCTCACTTTCCGGCAACGGCAATGCCGGTGAAGTTGCGCTGGAATTCTTCGATGGTCATTTGAAAGACACCGTCGTCGGATGTTGCCCAGCATACGCAGCCGGCAGTCAGCAAAGTAGTGATTCCAATCCTGTCAGTCAATGTGCGGTTCCTACGCAAGCGCGAGCGGGAACCACGCAAGTTTTCTTGACTGTTGGTCTGCCTGGGCTTAGCGGAACTTAGAGCTGGGTCCACCCCATCCCTGTGGAGATCGTTCAAGAGTTGATGCGTAAAGTTGAAGCGCTTACTTACCGGAAAATGGGTACCTTGAGGCACAACTAGCTGAGAAGGAAGTATAGATCAAGCTGCTCACCGATAGCGAACATCAGTCCGGTTGGTGGCGTCGTTTTTGTTCTTGGTTCGTTGGGAAATGATGTTTTGCTACACCTTCAAGATCGACCGCATGAAGCGGATTGGACAAGCAATCCAGTAGCTTGGCAGAACCTTTCGTATGACTGCGGCCGATCACCTTATTTATGGCGATTGACTCCCTACGCTATACGACTCTCCGGAGCGACGGCGAACAACTCAACGGCAGGTAACAACAAAACATTGTCGCCGTCACTCTCTCCGAGTCTAGCTCCGGGGTCAATCGCTGGCGCACGCTTCGCGTGCTGCTTTAGCGGTATGCCTGCGGCATAAACGGCTGCCTCCCCACGCTTGCCGTGGGTCCCCTCCATTTATTCCTCGGCAATTTTTTATGGGAGCTCCGACGCCAATCTAACAGCAGGCGGGGACCGCAGAGCGCGAAAAGCAAGCGCTTGCTTATTCCCCGGATTTGTAATACCATGTATTACTGAAAGGCAAGCCATGCAAACGACTTACGACCTCAAGAACTTTGCTGACCACAATGTCACCCAGGAGGAAGTGGACCAGGTGCTTAGAAGCGACGTAACAGCAGAGTTTGATTTGCCGCCGAGCCAACGAGGCAATGAGCGAATGATGCTTGTCGGGTTCACCAACGAAGGACGGCTATTGGAGCTGGGGATCGAGTTTTCCTTTGATGAAGACAGGATGCATGTGTTTCATGCGGACGATGCAACGAAGCCGTACAGGAACGAATTTGAAAGAGAGATAAAGCCATGAAGAAGAAAGCGAACATCTCCGAAAAGGCACGCAAGATGCTGGAGCAGGCAAAGAAAGATGCTCATGAGCGGGTAGTGAAACGCGGGCTTATTCAATTCCGCGCAGAGGAGGAGCTTGTTGACCAGCTCCTACAAATTGCCGACCACAAGAAGATTCCTGTTAGCGTTCTTGTGCGTTCATGGGTTGCCGAGCACGTGCGGCAAGAATTCCCACTGGTGCCGGTCAAAGAGATAAGATTGCCGGATGGCCGCGTCTTGACTCAGGACAGCTACCACCGCGATCTCGAAGACGCGCGTTACGCCTATCAGGATGGCAAACTACCGCTTAATGCAAGAGAGATACGGACTCTCGATAGCTGGCTACTCGACCAGCAAGAGCTTGAGCGCCGGACGGGCTAAAACAATTCTGCGGAGGTAAGAACCATGACTGAAAAACGCTGGGTGTCACGGGGGCCGGTGAACCTGCTCATTGAGATGAAACAATACGACTCAGCGGCCCAGGTGGTGTCCGGCTCAGAGGATGTATTTGCAATGCTTTCACGTCTTATAGGTGACACAATCGCCCGCGCCCAGGAGCTGCCTGCGACACCTTTATCTCCACCTTCATCGAACTCCTGGCCCATGTCCCTATTGTTCCCTGGGCAGCAGTCCTTGCCTAGCTCAGAGGCTGCCTGGCGTGCAGGCCGGCGCGATGGTCAGAGTCTGTCTGTCGTCCTGCAGACATGCATGGCCCAGGAGCAGGAAACTAGACCGAGAACAAGGCCAGGGAAATGGAAACATCTACCACCGGGAGCCCGCTTAAAGGCGCCAGAAGGTCAGTCAAGAGGCACCTGGCTGGGGATTGATACCTGGGTGATCGGCCGCAGTCATACGAAAAGTACTGCTAAGCCACTTGGCTTCAGGCGGTCGGACGCAGGCAATCAGTATTTCCCTGACCCGGTTAAACAGGTCGGCAGCCTGCTTGTCGTTGCCTTGCTTTTCGCAAAAGCTCATGAGATCTAAGACGGCTATCCCTGTTGTGGGGTTTAGTGGGCCATAAAGAGTGTCGGCAGTCTGCACGGCCCGACCTCCCCGCCGGAACTCAGCAAGGAGTTAAGCCGCCGCCGCGCTGGAAGGGCTAATGGAACGAGGCGGCCCTCCGTCCTTTATCATTGAGGTTGCTTGAAGGGCGACCAATAGGAATTGCTATGAAGAACATCGGGATTTTGACCTCGG
>DATNRD010000058.1:0-5014 GCA_036703665.1 Candidatus Obscuribacterales bacterium | reverse complement strand
CCGCCGCAGCTCTCTGATAAACTCCTCCGGAGTCTGCCCCACAATCTCTTCAAAGGTCGCCGCCTGTTGCTCCGTCAGGTGGCGCTTCTTGCGTTGCAGTTTGGCAATAAACTGATCCCGTGCCAGGGCCACAAGATCGGGATTATTTGCGCTCTTTATCTCGTTGAGCAGCTGCCCGAAAGTGATTTTTGGATTCACTACCACGGGATGCATGTCAGTGACTTCTTGCAGGGCATCGTATATGCCCACGGCATCATAGATTCGAAATACTTCCTTCCCGATGTGGTCACAGCGTCTGGTTGCTCGGCCGAGCATCTGCTCGTAAAGGATGCGGCTGTTCACACGTCGTATGAACACTAGATTGACAATCTCCGGCACGTCTATACCGGTTGTGAGAAGGTCTACAGTCACAGCTATCTTAGGTAATTGCTCGTTCTTATACTTCAAAATCAGCTCCAGCGGCTTGTCGGCGGCGGCGGTTATCTTCTCGACCGCATCGTCATCTATCTCGCAGTAGCGGGCTGCCAACTCCTCTTTCAGGATTGTGACCACAAGGTCGGCGTGACTGTCTGTGGCGCAAAAGATCAGCGTCTTTCCCGGCAGAGATGGGTCCAGCTCTTTTGCCAGCTCCTTGCACACGGCACGGTTGAAATTCTCGGTGATGACCTTCTTGTTGAATTCGTCGACCTCGAGCTTTATCTCGTCGGGCGTGTTGAAGTAATCCACTCGGCTGGCTACGGGGTTATACACTCCCACTGCTGCGCCGGCCGCCCAAACAATTCCATCGCGAGCAAGTCGCGTGAGAATATTTATTGGCGGCTCGTGGTCGATCAATACCTCGTCAATTACCGCCTCTCTGTACGTGTACCGTGTCACCGGTTGCCCGAATATCTGGGTGGTATGTAGAGCTGGCGTTGCGGTCAATCCGATTTTGACGGCGTCGAAGTATTCCAGCACGCGCCGGTACTTGGAGATGTAGTCCTGCTGGTCGCGGAACTCCAGCTCTGTATCCGAAAGATCCCGGTCAAGCAGATAGCCACGGTGACACTCGTCAACGATTATGCAATCGTACTGGTCGACCGGCGGGGGTTCATCCGAATAGAGTGTCCGTTTGATCAGCCCTTGAATTGTAGCGATGTGCACGCACGTATCTTTGTCCGGCACGATGTCGCCCAGCTCCTTGAGCCCGAAAGTGTCGGCAAACGTTCGGAGGTCCTCCATCCTCGTTGACTTGAAATCGCGACCAGCCTGGTCGCCGAGAGCAAAGCGGTCCACTACGAAGAGAACGCGACGGAAGCGCCGCGTCTTCAGGAGGCGATATATGAGCGCAATCGCGGTTTTCGTCTTTCCTGTCCCGGTGGCCATAGCCACAAGCATTTCCCGCCGGCCAGAGGCAATGGCCGCCTCTATGTCCTTAATGGCCCTTATCTGATAGTCACGCAGCTTCAGGTCGTAGGTAAACGGCTCCTGGGTGAGCTTCTCCTCGGCAGCCGCTTCGTTCAGCTTCAGCAGCTCAGACAAGCCTTCCGGCGTATACCATGCCACCAGTGCCCGTCCATGATTGGTCGGTCGCCGCATGTCTATGAACCAGATGCCGCTCTTGTGCTCTATCTGTTTGAGATATGGGCGACCGTTGGTAGAAAATCCGAAGGGGATCTTGTATTCCCCATCTCTGCCCCAGGGCTGTCCTGGAGGCGCTGTCATGTCGTCCGTCAGAACGAAGTCCCTGCTGTATCTCTTAGCCTGCTTGAGCGCCGCCGAGACATCCTTGTTCTTCTTCTTAGCCTCTACGGTGGCCACGGGCATCAGCCCGCAGAAAAGAACGTAGTCCGCTCGCCCTTCTGATGTCGGCCATTCGGCAATCGCCATGTTCCGCCCTTTCTGGGGGCGACAGCCGAGGCTGTGCCTGAGCGACACGCTGTCAGCCTCCCAGCCCGCATCTCGTAGCTGCTGATCGATAAGGCTGCGAGTGGTCGCCTCGTCGATATCGATAACTTCCGTGGCCCGACTGAAGGCGCGGGCGGCTTCCGACATTCGGCGAGTATCTGCCAACGACTCTGTCTGCAGCTCCTGGAGGCTGGCGGCCAATTCCGCCTTGGACTGCTCCGACTCTTCAGCCAGCCGGCGCCATGATTCCTGGTCGGCAAGACTTTGCTCGAGCCTCTGTCGCACTTCGGCAAGGCTCTCCTTGTGCTCGGCTGCTTGCCTGGCCGTCTCTTCGAGCACCTGCTGCAAGCGTGCGAGCTCTGCCTTGAGAGAATCGGTGCTTTCTCGAGGTGGCAACGGCGGGATGAACGCGCCTGGTTTGAAGTCCCTGTCCACCGTGCATCGGTGGTACCAGACGGCCAGCTGGCGAGCAAGCTTCAAGCCGCTCAAGGCATCGCTGTGGGTACCAGCGAGTTTATGATTGGCGCTGTTGCCTAACCTCCGGACCTCGTGGAAGACCTGAGCTACCTCTCTGGTCAGATGTCCGGCGCTCTCCAGGCGCCGGAGCAGCTTTACCTGTTCTTCCGAAGCGCTGGTGTACTCTCCTACCTGCGCTGCCACTGTCTGTGCCAGCAGCTCAGCGAACTGTCTGAGCTTCAAGAGGCACGTGTTGGGGTCTTCGGAAAAGTAGCTCTCGGCGCGCGCCCCCAGCTTGGCCAGCTCAGGCTGGTGGCTTGCCAGCATCCAGAAATTGCTGCATGGCTCGGGGACCGCTGTGCGGTCGCTGCTGCTTGCCATTTCGTGCAACACCGACTGCGCTTACGAAGATGTCAAATTCTACCCTTTCCCACGCGCCAGCGTCCATTCGACCTGTAGGGTCCCCCCGTGTAAGGCCACCGACAGGGTTTGCCCGTCCCGGAGCCTAAATCGCCTCTCGCCCGCCGGCGGAGGTGCTTAATTAGCGGTAGCCGTTGTTGAGAGAAGTCGGCATTCCGGCTTAGCCACGTTCGAAAGTCCTCCAACGACACGTCCTGTCGGACACGCGATTTCTCCTGCTCTCGTTTGACGTGGCGGGCGGCGCAGCCGGGGTCTCAGACGACGAGCTGTCGTGCTCCTTTAAGCTTGCCGCCGCAGAGCCGTGAGACAGTCGACCGGTTATTCGGTCAAGCGGGCTTGGTCTTCTTGATCTGGGACAGCAGCTTGTCAATTTTCTGCTCGATCACATCCAGCTGGCTCCGACGGCCAGTTGAGCCGCTCACTTCCTGTTCGAGTCGTTCGCTGACCCACTGCCTAATCATTGGTCCAAGCGGTACCTTCCGCTCCCTGGCGAGATCGAGGAGAGCGGACATCAGCCCAGGCTCGACCCGGAACTCGACCTTGCCGCGCGACAAGATCCGCTGCCGCGCCTCCGCCTCTAACTTGGCCATCTTTCTCCGACTCTCAGCTCTCATAGACCCACCTGTCTCCTCGAATGTGCCGTAGCCGGCTGCGCGTGGAACGCCCAGTCTTCCTCCCCTTCCGGGTACAGTTCGATTCCCACCTCCCAGAGCTGCTCCCCTTGCATGTCCCAGCCCACGTACATGACTTGCTCATTGCCCCGCTCACTGTCGTGAAGCTGATACCACAGCCCATAGTCGATGACGTGGTCTGCAATGTCCTCGGTACACCCGTGTTCGTAGAAGCTCGCTCTGTATTTCATCTTATCATCCGTCGGACAATTGTCGGACAAGAGGTCGCGACTCGCCAAGCAAGTCGCCCGCTGGATAGATGCCCGGTGCCCAGGTGTCCCCGGTGCAAGACCGCTATGGCCGCCGCCGCTTGCGCTCCATCGGAAGTACGTCGGCGGGCGTCAGCGGGCTACCTCCATAATCTGCTTTCCGTGCTGCTCCAGCGCCTGCCGCACCTGATCCTGGGCAAAGCGAGCGTACATCGCCGTGGTGCTCTGGCCGGAATGGTTCAGGACCTTTCCGATCAGCTTGAAATCGCGAGCAGCCTGGTCGCCGAGAGCAAAGCGGTCCACTACGAAGAGAACGCGACGGAAGCGCCGCACCTTCAGGAGGCGATATACGAGCGCAATTGCAGTCTGCAACGCCGCGCTATTTGTCGGCGGGCTCAGGACTCACCACAGAGTTCGACGCACTGTATCGGCAAACAACAAGGAGCACGCCTGCAGCCCAGGCGAAGAGGAGCTGCGGGCAGGTAACCTGCAGGCGAACGAGGGCGAAGTAAGCCCAGGTCAAGCCGGGCAACGCCAGGATCAACACCCTCAATAGCAATGCCCCACGACCTTGCTGTGCTTCCGCGAGCTTCCACAATGAGATGCAGGCAACGGCGGCAAGAAGGTAATCGTTGAAATGAGTGTGCAACGAAAAAACTAGCGAACTCAAGATCGTAATTGCCAGGGTTTTGTCGAACGATGCGGAGGGCTCTTGTTGCTGGCGTTCCCTGAGCCACAGGCAGACCAGCCACACCAGGGCCGCAACCTGTGCTGCGGTGGAAAGACCTCGCACCCAGCCCGCATCCTGCCCGGCAAGACAGCAAAGCAGGCCGCGAAGGTTCTGCATCGAGTACACCTGAACACCGGAGGCAGCCACATGCTCTGCGAACAGCAGCGCAGCCGGGAAGGCAAGGCAATTGTCCAAACCGAAGGCAGCGAGCGACATTACCCCCAGCACCGCCAGACCGCCGGCAAAGCCTGTCAGCCCTCGCCAGCCCCCCACGACAACCGCCGGCACAAGCAGAAACGGGGAATACTGCGGCTTCAGCGTGCTAAGGGCGGCGAGCGCTCCGGCTGCAAAAAAGCTGCGTCCCCGGAAAGCCTCCCAGAAGGCAACTTGCAGCGGCAAAAGCAAAAGGGCCGTGAAGTTCCCCATCCGCCAGTCGGTCCAGGTCACATAGTTGAAGACCACTGCCAGGGCAACGAACAAGGAAGCCCGGTAGGACAACCTTCTGCGGGACAGGGCCGTGGCAAGCAAGACATTGACGACCACCGCCGCCAGGACAAACGCGAGCCAGGACCTGAACATATCTAGCCCTGTCAGCAGATAAAACAGGAGGAACGTGTAAGGCGGGTAGTAGACCTGGTCAT
>DATNRD010000057.1:0-2588 GCA_036703665.1 Candidatus Obscuribacterales bacterium | reverse complement strand
TTTTATGGCATCAAGGGTGGAATCTTCACCATCACGACCGGCGGGGCCTATCACGTGCGCGGACCGGACGGCTCCTTCATCGGCGGCGACAATGAGATCGGTCTGGCACTGATCATGACCATTCCGCTGCTGCGCTATATCCAATTGACTGCACCGTATACGTGGTTACGCACCGGCATGTCCCTGGCGATCCTATTGACCGCTGTGGCCGTCGTGGGCAGCCAGTCCCGTGGCGCACTGGTCGGACTGGTGGCCATGGGGGTGTTCCTGTGGCTCAAGACTCGAAACAAGGTATTCACGAGTTTGCTCGGTATTGTGGCCGTATTCATGGTGGTGAATATCATGCCGCAGAGCTGGTTCGACCGGATCAGCTCGATCAAGACCTACGAGCAGGACGCCTCGGCCACGGGTCGGATCAACTCCTGGCACATGGCCTTCAACCTCGCCAAGGATCATCCGCTGGTGGGCGGCGGCTTCGAAACCTTCAGGAAGCCCACTTTTGCCATGTATGCGCCAAACCCCGGGGATGTCCACGACTCGCACAGCATCTACTTCGAAGTGCTCGGTGAGCACGGCTTCGTTGGGTTCGCGATCTTCCTCCTCCTGGGATGGGCGACCTGGCGATCTGCTTCCTGGGTGATTCGGACTGCCAAAAAGGACCCGGAGCGACGGTGGATGGCGGACCTGGCCGCGATGATCCAGGTAAGCCTTGTCGGGTATGCAAGTGCCGGGGCGTTTCTGGGGTTGGCGTACTTTGACCTGTACTACACACTGATTGCCGTGGTCGTGGTCCTCAAGGTCCTGCTCAAGACCGAGATCGCGGCGAATCCGCGCGCGGTGCCTGCTTCCAGGCGTGCCCCGGCGGTGCTCGGCGCGCAGCCTGTGAGCCAGCGCAACGCCGTGCTCTAAAGCACTCAGCCCGAATGTCAATCAATGGCGCCAAAAGGTCCTGCATGAACAAAGGCTTTGACACCATCGGCGACGCCATCCGGCAAAAGGATCTTGAATGCGCTGGCCGGGAAGGCTTGCTGGCTTTACAAGAAATCTTGCGTTGACTCGGATTGAAAGTGCTACAAGTCTCGGGCGGCCAGCCAGCGTTCCAGCATCGTCATGACCCAGATCATCTTGCCGAAATAGGTGGCGTGGCCGGTCTGGTGCGCGTGGAGGACCTGCCGCACATAGCTTGGTTTGATGTACCCGCGGTGCTGCAGCGCCTCGAGGCTGGAAAGAGTGAGTTCACGCAGGGGCTTGTACTCCTTCATCCAGACGCCGAATGGCACGCCGAAGCCGTGCTTGGATTTGGCGATCGTCTGAGGCGGGAGAAAATCCCTCAGGGCCTGCTTGAAGAAATAGCGCAGCTTGAGCCCCTTCACCTTCAGCGATGCGGGGAGCTGGCCGGAGAACTCCACCAGCGCCTCGTCGATCAGGGGGTAGCGGACCTCGACCCCGGCAGCGTCGCACATTCGCGACACCTTCCGCAAGTCGTTGTCTGCCAGGGTCTGCTTGAGGTCCAGGTGAAGCATCCGGTTGATCGCAGAATCGGACAATGTGCTTCGGTAGACCTCGCGCATCTGACGCAGCGGCCCCTGCGCGTCCACGCGAGCCAGGAAGTCCGCCTCGAAAATCTCGGCGAGCGGTTGCCGGTGGAGGAAGTTGTACGTTTCCAGCCGGTCGGGAAGCGGCACGTTCGCCTGCCGGATATAGCTCTTTACTTTACGCAACGGCGGGAGCTTGTCTGCTGCCGGCATCGAAAACACCAGTGGCTCGATCAGCCCGCGCCGGACGGCCTGCGGGATCAGGCCGTAGTACTCGAATATCTTCTGCTTGGCGTAGCGTACATTGCCGCCGAAGATCTCGTCGCCCCCGTCGCCGGCGAGCATCACCTCGATTCCGTCTTCCCTGGCCAGCCTGGCGCAATAGTAGGTGGGCACCGCCGAGTCGTTGCCGAAGGGCTCGTCGTAGTGCTGCGCGATCAAAGGGATTGCGTCGACCACGTCCTGCGGCGTGACATAGTACTCATGCGCGCGGGCGCCGAAGTGCCGCGCCGTGATGCGCGCGTAATCCATCTCGTCGAACCCGTCGGCCGCAAAGCCGATCGAGTAGGTGTCCACCGGCCGGCCCCGGATTTCGCTCAGGATTCCGGTTACCGTCGAACTGTCGGTGCCTCCGCTCAGGAAGGCGCCGGCCCTGTCGCCGTTGACCGCGCGGGCAACAGACTCGCGCAGCAAGCTGTGGAACCGCTCTTCCAGTGCCGTCCCGGGGGCCGTCTCGTCGGCATATTCCAGTCTCCAGTAAGACTTCCTTTCGATGCGGCCGTTGCGGAATATTACGCATTCCCCCGGCAGGAGCTTTTGCACTGCTTTGTAGACGGTTCCCGGGCTGGGCACCGTATGGCAGTACAGGTAATTGAAAATGCCCTGGTCGCTCAGTTCGCGAGTGACCTCCGGGTGGGCGAGGACGCTGTCGGTGGTGGGGCCGAAAACCATCTTTCCATGGGGATTCGCATAACACAGAGTGCGGATGCCCATCCGGTCGACTGCCAGCAATCCGATGCCGTGAGCGATATCCAGGATAGCCAGGGCGAACGG
>DATNRD010000056.1:0-2149 GCA_036703665.1 Candidatus Obscuribacterales bacterium | reverse complement strand
ACGTACGATATGCCGCCGATATGCCCCTGGGGGCGATGGTCGAGATACCGGCCGTGGCGTTGTGCATCGACGACCTGTTGGCGGAAGTGGACTTTGTGAGCATCGGCACCAACGACCTGATCCAGTATTTGGTGGCGGCCGACCGGAACAGCCCGCGCACGGCGTCGCTGTGTGAGCCGTTTAGCCCGGCGCTGTACCGCTTGCTCTGCCAGGTCGTCAAGGCTTGCAACGATCACGGCAAACCGGTCACGCTATGCGGCGAGATGGCTGGCCGTCCAGCCTGCTTCTTGCCTCTGCTCGGCATGGGCCTCCGCAGCTTGAGCATGAGCCCGGTCTTTCTTCCCGCCATTCGTGATCTGGCCCGGCACACCACCCTCAAGCAGGCGCAGGAAGTCCTGGATCGCGTGCTGCGCCTGAAGACAGCGGAGGAGATACGCACGTACCTGGACGAAACCGTGACTGCAATCTGGCCTTCCGCTGCCTTGCTGGACACCCGGAAAGGATGAAGGCAGAAGGATGACTCATCCTTGTCTTTTCGAGATGTATGTTCTGCGATGCGCATAAAAAAAGCCCGGCATCCCAACCGGGTGGGGAGAGAGGGCTTTGCTTGCTGGCCGTTCGCAGGACATGCCGCCGAGCTACCCGCCGAAGCGGGCCGCCAACCCAACCCGGCGCTGCCTGGTTGGCCGGCAGCTCTTTGACACGCCTGCGAGCGACCAGCCCGCCCTGGGACGCCCTACCCCTTTAGGCAGTCCGCGGTTTTTGCCAACCGCCGTTCCGAGGCCGTTTAAGGGCCTCCGGCGGCTACCAAACCCCGCGGACCGCCCCGCGCTGTTCGCGCTGGTCGAGCCAGTCCGACCTCGATTCGGGCGTCCCTGCCCTCTCTCCCTTAGATTAGATGCACAACAAGCTCGCGAGGATTCGCAAAAACTTGGCTGAATTGCACTCTCAGCAATTCAGCCTACCGTTATGTCCGCCGGGGCACGATAGGAGCATGTTTTCGCGTAACTTGTGGCGGAGAAAAGGGTTAAGGTGCTTCGGGTAAGCGGCCTGCTTCGGGTAAGCGGTAGGTCACCGCGCCACAGTGAAGGCCCCATTCCGGATGGTCGTTGCTGCGGCCATAGTAGACGGTTAGCACACGGCCATCTTTCAGCAGCACACTGCTCGGGTAACCGCAATCAATCGAGGGCGCGTCGTTGACTAACACGAATCGCTTATCCCAGGCAAAGGTGCCATCCTTGTCGCCCACCAGACCACGAACACCATAAGGCCCCTTGCCGGCGCGATAGCCGACGACGAGCAGAACACGTTCGCTCGGCAGCATCAAGAAATCGGCGGGATGGACGCTGTCGGGTGTGACTCGTTTCGGCTTGCTCCAGGTTTTTCCCTGGTCGCTGCTTTCGAGCAGGGCGACTCCGCCGCTATCGCTGGTGCGGACAGCCGCCAGGAGCTTGCCCGAGGAAAGCCGCACTAAGGCAGGCTCGTTGCATCGTTTCCCCATGCTGCCGATTCGCTTCCAGGTTTTGCCCTGGTCCGTGGAGCGATAAACGTAGCCGTTCCGTTCTTGCCCGCCATAGATGGCCAGCAGCAGAGCACCATTGGGCAGCGTGATTATCTTGCCATAGGGGCTGCCCCACTCGATGTCGGAAACATCGATGGCTTTGGATTCCTCCCAGGTCTTGCCACCGTCTGTCGAGCGCGTGACCCAAGTCGACACCTTGTCGGCCCGCAGGGGCCTATAGGGACGGCCCTTCTCATCGTAATTGCCGTATCGCCAATAGGCCACGACCAGTGTGCCATCCTGGGCCTGCCCAAAGGCGGGATTTCGGTCATCGACAGGAGAATCGACGACAACTGCCGGCTTGGTCCAGGTCTGGCCCTCGTCGGCTGAAAAAACCACATCGAGCCGTCCCTTGATGCCGAGGTGACCAGCGCCGCCGCGGAGGATCACCGCAATCCGGCCATCCTGAAGACGCAGGGCAACCGGGAAGTAGCCCTGTCCCGAAACGACCAGCGAGCGCTTCAGCTCAGGCGGTTGGCGTTCTTGTTCATCGGCGGCACAGAGCGCAGGTACACCGGCGATGAGCGCCATACTCCAGACAACCAATCTGCTGCGACCGTTCATTCATTCCTCCGAAAAAGCACAAGC
>DATNRD010000055.1:0-4306 GCA_036703665.1 Candidatus Obscuribacterales bacterium | reverse complement strand
CCCGCCGGCGCCGCCAGGACACTGCCCGAGCCAGTGAATCTGCAGTCGGGCGACGGCAACGACAAGAAAGAGGGCGACAAGAAGAACGGGGAAGCCAAGGAGAAGGAAGACAAAGACAAGAAGGAGAAGGGTGCCGCCGACAAGGCAGCAAAGGACAAGGAAAAGGCCAAGGAAAAGCCCAAGGGACCGCCCACCCCCTTGCGGGGCGCTGCCACCAAGCCGCAGGCGGAGCCGGCTCCAACTGAAAGCTTCACCTGGGCGTTCGACACGAAGAAGTTCCGGGACGGGATTTACTTGCTGAAGTTCGTTCTGGACGATCGCCTTTCCGATCCAGAGGACAACCTCACATCGGTGGCCGTGCGGTCGATCATCGTGGACAACACGCCGCCGGCAATAGAGAAGATGGAATCATCGCGAAACCAGGACGGGACTGTGCGCTTCAAGGTCGACGTGAAGGATGCTCAGAGCCCCATTGCCAACGCCACCTACCGGGTCGAGGAGGGTGAGCCATATGCGCTGGCCGCCCTGTCAGGGGCTCCGGACGGTCTTGCCGTAACTCTGGGCGTATCCAGGGCCAAAGTCGAGTCAGGGGCGCAAAAGGTGGAAATCAAGGTAACCGATAGCGCGGGAAACTCCTCAGTCAGGACGTTCACTGTGAAGTAAGCCGGGGGCTCGGACCATTTCGCTATCTGCAAAAAGACTGTTTAGAACCAAGCCGGCCCAGACGCTGGTCGATGAAGCATATCACCCCGACAGGCTCATGAAGCGGAGCTTGACCGCCTTCGATCTGGTGGCGTTCGGGGTCGGTGCCACCATAGGCTCGGGCATCTTCGCCCTGACCGGCACCGCTGCCGCCGGGGCCGTCAACACCAGCGCGCACTGGATGTCCACTCCCATTATCAACTTCCTCCTGGGCTCGCCGTTGGGGCGCGAGGGGGCAGGCCCTGCCGTGGCTGTTTCCTTCATAGTCGCTGCCGTGGCTTGCGGGTTCGCCGCCCTGTGCTATGCAGAGCTTGCCGCCATGATTCCGGTGTCTGGTTCCGCTTACACCTTCGCCTACGCAGCGCTCGGCGAAGTGGTGGCATGGATCATCGGCTGGGATCTCGTGCTGGAATATGCGGTAGGGAACGTGGCCGTTGCCGTGAGCTGGAGCGACTACTTCCTGCACCTGCTGCACGGTCTGACCGGCATGCAGCTGCCGCTCTGGCTGACGGCCGACACCACTACCGCGCTCGCGCGCCTGAGCACGCCGGATAATCCGCTTTTGTCTCTTTATTCGAGCCTGGATCTTCCGGTGCTCTTCGGACACCCCTTCGCCTTCAACCTGCCGGCTTTCGGGATAGTAGCGTTCATCACCTGGATCCTGGTCGTGGGCATTCAGGAAAGCGCGCTGTTCAACACGCTTATGGTTTTCGTCAAAGTAGCCATCGTCCTTTTCTTCATAGCATACGGGCTCGGTCACATACAGACCTCCAACTGGGTGCCGTTCGCCCCTGGAGGTCTGGCTGGTGTCATGGGTGGTGCGGCGATTGTCTTTTTCAGCTTCATAGGCTTCGATGCCGTCAGCTCGACAGCCGAAGAGGCGAAGAACCCGCAGCGTGACCTGCCGGTAGGCATGCTCGGCAGCCTGGCCATATGCACTCTGCTTTATGCGGCCGTCTCGCTCGTTCTCACCGGAATCATGCCTTATAAGGCGTACTTGAACGATGCGGCGCCTGTGGCCACGGCTCTTTCGTACACACACAATCCCTGGGCCCAGATAATTGTGGCACTGGGGGCGCTGGCCGGGATGACCTCCGTGCTTTTGGTGTTTCAACTCGGGCAGCCGAGGATCTTCATGGCGATGGCCAGGGACGGGCTGCTGCCGGCCTTTTTCGCCAAGATACACCCCAGGTACAGAACACCGTTCGTGCCGACAATCATCACCGGCGTAATCGTCGCCGGCTCGGCGCTGTTCCTCGATATTGGGCAAGCGGCAGAGCTTACGAACATAGGCACGCTGGCAGCCTTCATGCTCGTCTGCGGAGGCGTCATCGCCCTGCGCAAGACAGACGGCGCGCGGCACCGCCCCTTCCGCTGTCCGCTGGTGCCGCTCGTGCCGCTGGCCGGCATAATATCCTGCTTCGTGCTCATGCTCAGCCTGCCGATCATCACCTGGTTGCGCTTCTTTGGTTGGATGGCGGCAGGGATGGCCATTTACTTCGCCTACGGCTACCGCAAAGTCAAAGAGGCTCCCACGCCACCGGCTGAAGTGTGCGTGATGGATGTCGAGGCATAGCCGCCTGACCCAACGTGCCGACAGAGATAGTGGCAGAGCCGGACTGTCCGGCAGGAGCAAACTACCTCGACCGGTCCCTGCAGGGGTCGATTTCGCTCACAACGCCGGCAGAAGCAAAGAGGGAAGGCTGGGCCTTCCCTCTTTTTCTGTCCGCCTGGCGACTTACGTATCAGTCAGTCACCGGAATGCGCGTATGGTTACTTGATGGTGACTTCCTTGGCGGAGCGCATCGTTTCCGACTTGCTGACGCGGGTCTTCATCCCCGGAAGGCCAGCTTCGATCGTGCCGGCCGACACCGGAATGCGCAGCGCAGCTTCGACCTTCGGCACGCTCACGAAGAGAATGCCGCGATCCATGCGAGCCTCAATCTGCTCGTGCAGAATCGGGGTGTCGAATTCGAACTGGCGAACGAGATAGCCCGAGGGCAGTTCCTTGCGGATAAGGGCTGCTCTCTCTTCGAACATCGCAGGCGTGCGCTTGGCGATGACCGTCAGACAGTTCTCTTCGATCTTCAGCTCGACATCATCCAGGACAACGCCGGGGAGCGCTATTTCCAGGAGATACTGATCATCGAGCTCGAGGATGTCGGCATGCGGAGTGCAATAGCCGACATTCTGCCAGCCCCAGGTGGTCTGCACATGGGTCGGAAGGTTGTATCCGAAGAAGGGACGGTGAACCGGTCTGGAGAGAACAGGATATTGAGTTTCTCTTACAAATCTGCTGTACATGTCTAACCTCCTGTATTGGCTGATCTGTTTTTGGACAGCAAAAGGCCGCTCGCACAGAATGCTTATGCTGTGCGGGTTTCGTTAAACCCATCCGGCTGCCATGTCTCTATCCTACAGACCCGGATGAGCAGGTTAGCGGATGTTCACGATCTATTCCGCTTTCTTCTTTGAATCATGAGAACGCGCTAAGGACAAGGCTTTTCCGGCACGGGCAACGGAGGCAAAATGACCGGAATCTCATTGCCAGCAGAGTCCCGGCTTAACAGCCACACATTAATCTGGCAAGGTCAGCAGCCGGCGCCGAGCAAGAAGCAATCAGACTAATCGGTCTTAATCAAAAATTTCACGCTCAGCTATTTCTTGCCGCGCTTTGCCTGCTTCTGCGCTGCTTTGCCGCTGGCGAGCTGTTTAAGGCGCTCGTCTATGCGTTGCATATCTCGCTCGAGATCCGTGACCTTCAACCGTGCATCGGTGAGGTCGCCTTCGGAACGGCCGACCTCCCGTTGCGAGTTCTCCAGCTCGCGCCTGCTCACAACCCCTTCCTTATACAACGAGGCAAACAGCTCGGCACGCTGGACTTTCTCCTTGAGCAGCCGCTCCTGCTCGTCGGCCTGCTGGCGTGCCCGGGAAAGGTTGAGGTCGAGCTGCTCTTTATGCCGCTTAAGATCCGATTCGGAGAGGAACTCGACAGGCGTGCCCGACAAAAACGTGAGCTGACCGCCGGCAGGAATTGCAGGCGGCGGGGGAGGAACCAGCACGACACCGCGCTTTGGCGATGATCCAGGCGGCGCTTTTCTTGCCGATGCGGCTGCAACGTCGCTCCTGGGCTTGCCCTGCCTGCTGCCGGTTGAGGCGGGGGCTTGTTGACCGGCCGGAGCCGCCCGCGCAGCCGATGAGATTGGTTGGGCACCAGCTGGGAGGCCCGGCTGCTTCAGCATGCTGCCGGTGGAACGGGCAGTTTCAGCTGGTGTGGCACTGCTTGAGCCACCCGGCCGTTCCAGCCCGGGAGCGCGGGCGCCCCGCCCGCTCCGGGCTGCCGGCTGTTTGCCGCCAGGCGCCGCTGCCGAGTGGTGCCCATCGGAGCGGCCCTGCGTAGCGCCGGACGGGCAGAAAGCCAGAATCACTGACCACCCGGCGACGACAACAAACAGCGGAGTTTTTCTCAAGATCCCCGGCGGTTAAATCTTTCCGCAAGACAACTCGTGCCGCCTCCCATTGTAATGTATTCTCATGCCATGAGTTCTTCCGGCAGCATCACTGTTGTGGTCCTCGGCGATGTCATCGGCAGGCCCGGGCGGCG
>DATNRD010000054.1:0-7922 GCA_036703665.1 Candidatus Obscuribacterales bacterium | reverse complement strand
GTGCGCGCTGGAGCTTGCGTGGCGCGGAAGCGGTCCTGAAGCTCAGATCGCTAAGATCCAGTCACGATTTCGATGCGTACTGGGGGTATCACAAGGCAATAGAACACCAACGTAATCATGCGTCGCGATATATGGTACAGGTGGCTGCATGATTAAAATCTTGTCGTTCCAAGGAAGCTGCACCCATATGATTTCTTTGGCGGCAGAATCCTGTACCAGGCTTTGCGGGCGACTGTCCAGAGATGCGAGTCGAAGTAAGGGTGGGTAGCAGGCTTGACCCGATAAGGAAACGGCAGCACCGTTTCTCCGAGCATTGGAATGTTGCGGATTTGGCGACTTGTCCAGGATATCCCGTAATAGTCATGAATGGACACCTGGGGGACACAAGAGGGCAACACTTTTCCGAAGAATTTTGCGGTATGCAAGCTCCAGCTCGACAGGTTCGATCGGTAAGTATGATATACTTATTATCCACTTATCGCGGTCGGCCGATGAGCACCACCAAGCGCCAGAACTTCAATATCACTCCCGAGCAAGAGGCGGAGATAGCCCAGTTAAAACAGCTTATCGACGCAGCAACCGTCAAGGATGCCATTCTTGCGGCCGTGCGTTTCTACGCGGTGATCGCCCGTGAAGTCAAAGAAGGAAACGACATATACCTTGCAAGCGGGAGCAAAAGCCCGATGCAGAAGCTGCTCATTCCCGAGCTTGAAGCAATGAAGCCACCACGATACAAGTATCTTGTGGCTAGACCGCACGAATGGCGGCAGCAGCTCCACGTCAAGGGACGACGCCTTCCTGCAGCCAGCGTGTTCAAGGACTACCGGCTCGAAGGAAGATCGCCCGAGCAACTCGCGCACGATTGGGATCTCCCGCTCGAAGCCGTCCTGGAATGCATTCATTACTGCCAGGAGAATCAGGCTCTCCTGCAGATGGAAGCAGAAGAAGACAGGCGCAGGCTGGCTGCTAGTGGTATAGACGTTGAGTCTCCGCCTGCTTCTCGATGAGAACTGCGAGTCCAAATGGCTCGCCGACCGGCTGAGGAAAGCCGGGCACGATGTGGCGTGCCTCAAAGACCCGGCAGTAAAGGGGGCCGTGGACGAAAAGGTCCTCGACCTCGCCAAACAGCACGGTCGAGTCCTTTACACCAGAGACCGGGATTTCGTCGAGATTGCCAGCCGCGCCGCAGAGCACAGCGGCATCATCCTGGAATTCCTGACGGACACGCCCGGGGACATGACAGTGCAACAAATTGTTGACGCACTAAAGCGCATCGAAAAACGATACACCAGTCTTTGCAATCAGCTGGTCATCATAAACAGCTTCAGGCGATCCTGAGTAGCAGTGCGGACCCGCTACGCAGTTCCCCACCCTTGAGTAAATACCTTAGGACCAGGACAAGATGGTCTTGACTCGGTCTGCTCCAGTGGTTCGTGTGAAGCCGGGCGAGACGACGGGATACAACAGACATGAAAGTGCCCGGATGCCGGTTCCCATAAGTCTCGTGACGGGCCACAAGAGGGGCAGGCAGTCTCAATGAGCCAAACCCCGAAAGCGTATTCCGGCAAGCGTTTGCAGCATTCAGAAAAGTAAATGGGGGAGGCGCCGAGAATTGTCTCCGGGCAGGTCCGGGTCAGGCGTTTTGTGGGAGGCGCACGTAATGGACGTCAATGAAGCCGCGCTTGCGGCTGAAGACGGTGGCCAGGTCGGCTTCGACCCACTGCCTCCTGGCTGAGCTGTTATGGTAGACCTTGCCGTCCTCGCCCACTATGCCGACGTGCCCCTTCGAGCGCTGGCCCGGCGGCCTTCGACCGAAGACGATGTCGCCCGGCTGCGGATCTGTTACACGATAGCCGCCTGCCTTGAGGATCTTTTCCTCGAGCAGGATAGAGCCGGCCGATTGCATCTTGCTGTCGATACCGGCGACCCGCATGACCTCGCTCACCGATGCCGCACAGCCCAGATTGCCGTATTCCAGCGTGACCGGGTTGTAGCGCGGCGTGTTCCACATCTGCTTGCCGACCGACTGTTTGGCGGCGACCAGCAGTCGCTGGTTGACCTCCTGCCATTCGAGCGGCTGCCCTGGATTCTCCGTGCGCGCATCCGAGATGCTTCCCAGACGGCGTCCGGCATCGACAAATGATTGCAACTCGGGTCGGTGGGCCAACTCTGCCTGCGTGGGCACATGCCCGACCGCCATCGACAGTGCCACCATGCCGGCATCCACCTTGCCGTCCGGCGTGCGGCATTGCGAAGCAAACTTGTTTATCAAGTCGCTGCCGATAGTCTCCTGAAGCTCGCGCGGCAGGAACTCCTTGACCTCGGCCGAGGTCGGTTGCTGGGCGTCTTTGAGCCTGGCGAGAAACTGCCTGAACTGCGGCGATTTCAGCTTGGCCGCCATAGCTGGAGAGATCTTCCCCTTGCGTACCAGCTCGTCGAGCCTGGCTGGATCGGGCGGATCGCCCATGAGATCTTCCAGCCACTGCATGACCAGGTCATATGTCAGCTGATAGCGACCCACGGCCCAGCCTCGTTCACCTGTGTGGCGCACGGAGTCGTAGGGCTGTGTCTCGCCGTGGCTCAGCATGCCGGCAACGGTTTCTTTCAGGGACCACTGCTGGCTGGTCTCGTCGGCACGCCTGGGCGGGGCTTGATCTCGGGGTGTGAAGTAGCTGTCGGCCTGCTCTGCGGACAGCGTGCCTCTGCCGCCTCCCGAGAAGCGACGCATGTTCTCTACCTGGTGCCTGGCCGGAGCGGGTAGAATGTCTTCCGGCACGGGTCTGGTTTTGAGGCGTGACTTGACGCTTTCGGAAACCAGGCCTTGCTGGTCCTCTATGACACCGTCCCTGGTGCCGTCGCTCCGGGTGCGCATGAGGCGGTCGGACACATAGCCGACCAGCTCGTCCGTGCTTCTGCGCTGCGCTTCGGTAGGACCGGTGACCTCGCCCGGGTCGCGCTCCAGCTGAATGACAACCTCTTTCCTGTTGTTTTCCTCGGGGTCGTTGACGACCTCGACGGTGCCGTCCTTCTTTACTATGAAGTCCGGCTTGTCTGCCCTGACAGACGGATCGTTGGAGCGGTCCGCGTAAACGACCTTGATCTTCTCGACTGCCTGGGTGCGTTGCTCTCCTTCCGTGACGCGGTCGACGGCCTCCGTCCTGCCTTCCAGGCGTGCTGCGGCCGGGGCTCTTTCCTGAGTGTCTGTATCACCGGTGCTGGCCGCGGCTCGCTTGAGCACGCCTTTTTCGACCAGCTGAGCCACCGACTGCCTTCTATCCAGCAGCCAGACAGCCGGGGCTGTCTGGCTGTCGCGTGTCCGGTCAGGCTGCCGTCGGGCTGCCTGTATCGTGGTGGCTTCCTGCGACCCCCGATCGCTGCCTGCTTTGCGCGGGCTGTCGCCGGGCACGGCAGAGGCAGGAAGGCGCTCTACGGTCCTGTTGTCGGCATTGGCGGGTGTACGTCCGGCGCTGGGCTGCTCGTGGTCGGCTCGATGAAACTGCCCGTAGGCATAAGAGCGCAGCCTGTCGCCTGCTTGTGCGTGTTCACTTGCCTGGCGAGAGAACCTCTCGCCGCCCGAATCTCCGCGCAATGCCAGGCGCGCTTCGGGCCTCGGTCCTTGCTTGCTCATTTGACATCCACACTCCTGAAACTAATCCCTGCCAATTCGCCTGTATTTGGACAGCCAGCTGCACAAAGCCGGCTCGATTGCGCCTTTTGCTCACGCATTTTGCGGCAGGCGCACGTAGTAGACGTCTACGAAGCCACGCTGGGCGCTGAACACTTTCGCCAGGTCGCCTTCTACCCAGTACCGCTTGGCTGAGCTGTTGTGGTAGACCTTGCCGTCTTCGCCCACTATGCCTATGTGTCCGTGCTTACCGGGACCGCGCCTGCCGACCACGATGTCCCCAGGCTGCGGATTGGTCACACGTTGCCCGCCTGCCTTGAGGATCTTTTCGCCGAGTGCTGAAGCCCCAGCCGAAGAAGGCCCATCTATGCCGGCTGCCTTGATCACCTGGCTTACCGAAGCAGCACAGCCGAGGTTCCCGTATTCCAGCGATGCGTGATTCCAGGGTCCGGTCGCCCACATCGGCTTGCCGACCGACTGCTTGGCCGCGACCAGCAGGCGCTGATTTACCTCTTGCCACTCGAGCGGTTGCCCGGGATTCTCCGTGCGCGCATCGGAGATGCTTCCCAGCCGGCGTCCCGCATCGACGAATGCCTGGAACTCCGGCTTGGCCAGGTCGGCTTCCGTCGGTACGTGCCCGACAGCCATGGAAAGCGCCACCATGCCGGCGTCTACTCTGCCGTCAGCCGTGCGGCACTGGGCGGCAAACTTGTTGACCAGATCGCCGCCAATGGTCTCCTGGAGCTCACGCGGCAGGAACTCTTTGACGTCTGCCGTGGAGGGCTGTTCGGCGCTCTTGAGTTTATCGAGGAACTGCCTGAACTGGGGCGACTTGAGTTTGGCTGCCATGGCCGGGGAAATCTTGCCCTTGCGCACAGCCTCATCGAGCTTGGCCGGATCGGGCGGGTCGCCCATGAGATCCGTGAGCCACTGGGAGATGAGGTCATAGGTGAGCTGGTAGCGGCCTACCGCCCAGCCGCGTTCTCCCGTATGGCGCACCGACTCGTAGGGCTGGACCTCGCCGTGGCTGAGCATGCCGGCGACGGTCTCCTTCAAAGACCACTGCTGGCTGGTCTCGTCAGGGCGTCTCGGCGGTGCCTGGTCGCGCGGCGTGAAGTAGCTGTCGGCCTGCTCGGGAGAAAGCGTTCCTCGACCGCCTCCCGAGAAGCGGCGCATGTTCTCGACCTGGCGTCTTGCCGGGACTGGCAGGGTATCTTCCGGGACCGGTCTGGTCTTGAGGCGCCCTTTGACGCTCTCCGAGACGAGCCCCTGCTGATCCTCAATGACACCGTCCCTGGTGCCATCATTCTTGGTGCGCATCAGGCGGTCGGAGACGTAGCCGACCAGCTCGTCAGTGCTTCTGCGCTGTGCCTCGGTCGGACCGGTGACTTCGCCCTGGTCTCGCTCGACCTGAATGACTACTTCTTTCCGGTTGTTCTTCTCCGGATCGTTGACCACTTCGACACTGCCGTCTTTCTTTACGATGAAGTCGGGCTTGTTGACCCGCGCGGCCGGATCGTTTGAGCGGTCGGCGTAGACGACCTTGACCTTGTCGATCGGCTGTGTGCGCTGCTCGCCTTCCTTGACCCTGTCGCCGGCGTCCGGCTTGCCCTCAGGGCGCGCCGCCAGCGCGGCCTTGTCCTGGGCAGTGGTGTCAGCGGTGGCGGTGGCTGATCTCTTGAGCACACCCTTTTCAACGAGCTGGGCAACCGAGTGCCTGCGGTCGAGCAACAAGACCGATGCGGAAGTATCTCCCGCTCCCTGGCGCGTGGCGCTCCTTACCGGGCCAGCGTCCTGGGTTGCCCGGTCACTGCCTGTGGTGCGCTGCCTGTCGCCAGGGAAGGCGCCCCTGGGGCTGCCGTCTTGTGCCTTGCTGCCGTTTGACCCATCGCCTCCGGCCCTGGGCTGCTCGTGGTCGACCCGCTGAAACTGACCGTAAGCGGCAGAACGCAGCCTGTCGCCCGCTTCAGCGTGCTCGCCGCCCTGGCGAGAATTTCTTTCGCCGTGAGAGTCTCCGCGAAACGCAAATCGGGCTTCGTGCCTTCCTTGCTTGCTCATTTAGCATCCATCTCCTCTGGGCCGGTTCTGGTGCGTAAGTGGTCTTTGTTCTTGCGATCAATCGATTGGTCTGAATCTCTTCTCCTGCTCCTGCCCACGGCTTGACGGTCCGCGCGGCTCACGGGGTCATGTAGCGGCTTCGTAGACGGTTACGCCCTTGTGCCAGCCTACAGGACCGTTCTTGCGCCCGGGCGGCCCGTAATGCGGCTCCACGCGCGCCATGTAGCGCTTGCCGTCCATCTCGAAGGGTGTTTCCGTCCCGTATTCACCGCTCAGCAGGCTCCTTGCCATAGCAACTACACCGGGCGAAATCCTGCCGCGGATTGCCTGATAGCCTTCAGGCGGCCGCCCGGGCACACCGTTTGGTCCGGGTCCGATTCTTCTGGTGCGACTGGCGGAAAGATTGCTGTGCTCGGGTCGCTCCGCGTCGATATCCTGTAAGCTCCCCCGCCGCTGGTGGCGAATTGCCTCGTCGTTGAAGCGCGGCGTTGGCGCCACCGGCTCATCATGACGCGTGATCAGGTCGTTGTGGCGTCGCGCCCAATCAGGAATGAAGACCGGATCAGCGGATTGAGACCCCCTGTCGGTAACAGCTGGTCGCATGTGGGCTGAGCGGGCAAGCTCGGACCAGGCATAGTTGGACAGCCCGGCGGCATCTCCGGATGGCGCTGCCGTGTCATCCCTGGCGTTCTCAAGCTGGTCTCTAAGTTCCTGCTCCACGGGCACCCTCCTGGTTCTCCTGCGGCAACGGGGTCGAAACTGGTCGGACGCCCGGCCAGGAATAAGTTAGAGGCAGCGCTGCCGGAATGCATACGTGAATACACGTAGCCGCCGCCTTAAACGAAAAACTTTTAGGGGGCGGCGCTGCCTTAAAAGGAAAACTTTTGGTGTGCCGGCGCTGCCTTAAAAGGAAACTTGTAGGATGCCGGCGCTGCCCTAAACAGTGCTCGGAAAAAGACTACTGCGGCGCCACCGGGCTGTAGGCTCCACGCCCTGCTGTGACCTGATTGAGCACGGCAGCCATCTTGAGCAGGCGCCCGGCAATCGCCTTGTCGCGCTCGTTGCCGCTTGCCATCAGCCGCTTGATGACCTCGTCGTTGACAAAGAGCGACACCAGCGATACTTCCCCGCGCGTCATGCTGTGCCCGCCCGGCATGTCGAAGTTGCGCATGTTGCGGCGCCCGACCGGCTCGCTCTTGAGCGCGCGCGTAAGCGCCTCGTGCTGGGCGGAAACCAGCGCTTCCTGACCGGCCGCTACCGTCACCGACTTGCCGCCGACAATGAAGTGCACGGAGTGCGCGGAGCCTTCATACAGATTGCGCACCGTCAAAACGTCGGCGGTCCTGCTCACCACGGCAATCGTCCCTGCTTCAACGAAGACCCTGTAGTCGCCTGCTTTGACCGTGGTGGGCTCGGCCGCGTGGATAAGAACCGAGCCACTCTTGAGATTGACCGTTCCCTGCGCTTCCAGCGACAGCCTGGCGCGCCCGTTGTGCTTTACGGTCACCGCCCTGGTTCCCAGCGTAAACAGTCCGGACGGCGAGCCGGCGGCGCTCATAGCAGGCTGCATGAAGCCTATGGGCGTAAGGCCGGAGACATCGAGCCGGCGGGAAGCCACCTCGCCTGCTCCCGGTGCTGTCGCCGCAGGAGCCAGAGCCCTGGCCTTGACGCGCACATCCGGCTTCTGGCTGATGGCGGGCCTGGGGTTGGTCATCTCCTGTTTCACGTCATCGAACTTCTTGCGCATCATGATGGTGAAGCAGCCGGTGTTGCAGGTGAGCAGCTGCTCGCGCCCGGCCATCATCGCTCTGTCGAAGCGGTTCTTCTGTATGCGCGTACCGGCAACGGCCACGGCGCCGGTAATCGGCTCGCGGTCGACGCCGTCGACCGGGATGAGCTCCTCCTCGCCCAGTGATGAGTCCGCAACCACAATCTCTTCACCCGGGTCGGCCGCCACAAGCTTGGTTTGCCCATCTTTTGTAATGGCCATGTTGGTTCGGCCGCCGGACAGATTGGCCACACGCACGACGCCGCTGGAAGACTGCTGGACAATGGTGGCGCCGGTGGACGGGATCTTGACGCTGCCGTGTGCCGTTTCGATCACCAGCCCCTGCCCACCGGCCATCGCTACCAGCTTGCCTTCCTTGAGAAGCAGGGTCTTGTTCTTGGTGGGCGCAAAGGTGGTGCCGCCGGAGCCGATCACGGCCGAGCCGTCGTCGCCTTCGAAGATGAACGGCTG
>DATNRD010000053.1:0-2473 GCA_036703665.1 Candidatus Obscuribacterales bacterium | reverse complement strand
CGGAAGTACTACCGGTTATTTACCTGATTGGGGCACTTATTAATCACTCTTTGCCATACTGGGCAGATTTCTTCTTGCGTCGCCCCGTCCCGCAAGTACTCGTTCACGAATTCTAGCGCGTAATTCCGCCAGCTCGTGACTCTTTTCGACCCTGCCGAAGCGCGCCCGGCTGTACGAGTCTAGAAAACTTGTCAGAAGAGATGCCAGATCGCTGTCCACGACGCTTTCATCCGGCTGGAGAATGCGCTTGCCGAACTCCTCGGCCGTCTCGCTTGGGAATCTTTCCAGCCTGAGCTTTTTAAGGGCCGCCAGGACGCTCCGGAACTCTTCGGTGGCTGCCATCCGTGACCGGTCGGCGCATTTCTCGGGCTGGAGACGGCTGCCTGCGCCGCGCCCGAGCCGGCCGGCCAGATAGCGGGCAGCCGCCGTCAGTGCGGCGGCTGCGACGATCAAACAGGCTAGCGGTTGCCAGGCGGCGGCAGTAAGGTAAGCCGCCCACTCAAGAGCGTGGGCCAACGGCGCTACGAGCGGGCGCAGGGTCTCGCCTGCGGCTACCACGGCGGGCAGATTTAAGAGTCGCTTGAGCAGGTTGCCCAGCGCCTCGCTGGCATACGACAGTGCCGACCGGCTGGAGATGCCGGAGAACGCCGGCGGTACGCCGTCGGGGGTGGGATCAAAAGGTATCCAGCCCCAGCGCGGGATGTAAATCTCCGCCCAGGCGTGGGCATCACGCATGCGTATCTCCCACAGCCCGGTAAAAGGGTTGTACTCTCCCGGCGAGAATCCGGTGACCAGGCGAGCAGGAATTCCCTGCGTGCGACAGAGCACGACGAAAGCGGAGGCGAAGTGCTCGCAGTAGCCGCGCCTGCGCCGGACGAGAAAGTCGGCCACCGTATCCTCGGCATCAGGCGTGGGCGGCACCGTAAGATCATAGCGGTAATTGAGCTTGAGAAAATTGTTGATGCGCTCGGCCCGGACCATCCAGTTGCCGTGGTCTCCGGCCACCTGGCTGCCGAGCCGGGCTATAGAGGCGGGCAGATGCGCCGGGAGCTGGAAGTAATTGGCTTGTTTTCTGCGCAGGCGGTCGATCCAGAGTGGTATCACCGGTGGTGCCTGCCGGAGAGCCTCCAGGTGATAAAGGGGCACGTGAGAAAAAACCGTGTATACCATGTCCTTCTCCAGAACCACAGGGCTGCGCAAAGCGCCGTAGCTGTCCAACAGAACCTTGTTGGTGGGGAAATATATGAGGTACGGCACGGCAGCGGCTGGAATGAGGTTGGGCTGATCGACCTCCATGTGGAACACTTGATTCAATTCCGCGATCTGAACCCTGCGGCTCACCGTCATCGACGGGACAGGAGCCAGCGGTATAGCTGAGCCATACACGGCCAGCCGATCGAAGGTCTCGTCTGCCCGGCTCATCGTCCACTTGTGACCGTCGTACGTATCGAAGGCCATGGCCCTCCACAGCTGGCCCGTGGGGCTGGCCACGCGCATGACGATGCGCTCGGAAAGCTCGCCGCGGTAATTGAGGTCCAGCTCCTCGTCGAATCCAAAATACGCCAGCGGGTTGACCTCCAGGCTACCGTCTCCGCGACGCGCCCGGGAAAGATGTGGATTGGTGATGCCGAGCGTCCTCAAAAACGGTGTATTCAGGTTGAAGGAGACCCTGACGTTTCGCAGAAGCCCGATGTCCATGCGGGGCAGGGACAGGAAGGTGCACAACGAGGCAAGCGGCAGAGCCAGGACCAGCACCGGCACTAAGGCGTCCCCTGCTCTTGCCGTCCGGGCTCTGTCGGCACCAGGCGCCTCGATCAACTGGGCGGCGGCGGCGCCGTCGGTTGTGCGTGAGGCACAGTCCAAATAGAGCATGTAGGCGCCAAAGGCCAGGTACGACATGAGGTAAAGCCCGAAGGTGAGATCTCGGCTCAGCGTGGCAGTGGAAGCCAGAAGCACCAGCCCGACCAGGGCCGAAACATTGAGGTCCCGGCGCTTGGGCAGGTCGAAGGAGTGCAATGCCTGCAGCGCGATGAGCATGTTGGTCAGCGGCGCTCGGGCGTCGGCGATGCTGGATTGGATGCGGTAGAGGATCTCCTCCACGAAGGCGCCCAGCACCACGACAATGCCTGCCGCCAGCGCCCACTTGATAAAGAAGTTGTTGGCGGCCCGGCGCTTGTAGCTGACGATGCTGCCGGCTATTGTTCCCAGTATCCCGAAAGCAGCCAGAAACGCCGGCGTCTCGGCAAGCTGGCAGGCGGCCAGGATGCCTGTAAGCGCCATGGCGCTGGTGATGACGCGCAGGCTGATCGAACTCTCCGGCCCCTCTTTTGCCGGTCTATGACCCGCGGTAGCGGACGGGCGCCTGTCTGCCGGTGTGTGGGCCGCCCACGTGTATGCGGTAGTACGATCACCCGCGTGCCGTCCCTGCCAGCGGTTCCAGAAAGCACGAAGTGCTGCCTTCCAGCGACCAGCC
>DATNRD010000052.1:0-2931 GCA_036703665.1 Candidatus Obscuribacterales bacterium | reverse complement strand
ATGGACTCACTTGAGCACGACACTGCCCGGTCGTCACCCTGCCATGCTGACGATCGCGAGCACAACCTGCCACAAGTACATAGCCGTTCGGGCTGAAAGCAATGCTAGCATAAAGTCTTATCCGAACAAGCTCAACAACTGGCTTGTATGACGAGAAATTACTAATGGTTGCATCCCGTCAACCCAGCGCTACTTCGGTCCAGCGAGATGCCTGGGTCGAGGTGGATCTGGGCGCTCTGGAGGCCAATGTCAGGGTGGTGCGCTCATGGCTTCCTGACTCAGTGGAGTTGATGGCGGTTGTGAAGAGCGATGCCTACGGGCACGGCGCCGCCGCTATCGCCCCCGTGCTGGTGGCGGCCGGAGCCCGCTGGCTGGGCGTGGCCTCCGTTGACGAGGGTCTGCAGCTGCGTCATGCCGGTATCAGGACCCCCATCCTCATCTTGAGCCCCTGCCCGTTCTGGGCAATGTCGGCGGCCGTGGAAGCAGGTCTTGATATTACCGTCACCGCCATGGGGCAGGTAAGGGATCTCCTTGCCGCAGCCGAACGCCTGGGCAAGGCTGCCAGGGTCCACATCAAGGTGGACTCCGGGATGCACAGGCTGGGTGTGGACCCGGCCTGCACGGCAGAGGTCGCCCGGGCAATATGCGGCTCGGAGCTGCTCACGCTGGTTGGATTTTTCAGCCACCTCGCCCGCCCCGGTCATGCCGGAACGACCGCCTGGCAGAACGATGTTTTCCGCACAGCACTTCAGTCGGTCGTATCCTTGGGGATAAATCCTAAGATCATTCATCTTGCCTCGGGAGAATCCGCCAGGCGATTCCCCGACACCCATTACGATCTCGTGCGAGTAGGGCTCTACCTCTACGGTCTGGAGCCCAGGGCGGTATCGGCAGTGGTGACTCCAGTCATGTCGCTGCGCGCGCGCATCGTTCAGCTCAAGGAGATCGATGCCGGCGAGTCGGTGGGATACGACCTGACCTGGACGGCAAACAGGCGTTGCCGCATCGCCTCCATACCGGTCGGCTACGGAGACGGCGTCGACCGGGGGCTCTCCAACAGGATGACCGGGCTGCTGATGGGGACACAGGTCAATCAGGTCGGCCTTATCAGCATGGACCAGATGCTTTTCGACGTGACCGATGTTCCGCAGGCCGGCATAGGCGACGTAATCACGCTCCTCGGGTGCGAGAGCGGACTGCCTGCAGCGCCCGATGCCGCCGCCGGCCGGGCAATTAACATGGCCGCCTGGGCGACGGCTCTCGAAACGATCACTTACGAGCTGGCCTGCAGACTGCGCGTCAGACTACCAAGGGTGTATACCAGGCACAGCGCCACAACTGTAAAATCTGGGAACCGGTAGAACGTTCGGCCTGCCAGCAGGAGAAGCATTGCGCGACATCGGGCTATTTTGCGGTACTTTCAATCCGATTCATCTCGGGCACCTGCTCATGGCCGAGTGCGCCCGCGATCAATTCCGGCTCGAGAAGGTGCTTTTCATCACATCGGCCAATCCGCCGCACCGGCCATCGGGCTTGCTGGACAAAGAGGAGCGCCATGAGATGGTCGCAGCCGCCGTGGCCGACAATCCTTTCTTCGAAGCCAGCCGGCTGGAGATGGACCGGGAAGGGCCGTCCTACACGGTCGATACGCTCAGGCTAGTCAAAGAGCGCTTAGGCACAGATACAAGGCTCAACCTGATCGTAGGCGAGGACAACCTCCCGTACATCAAGCAGTGGCGCGAGTCCAGCGAGATCCTCAGGTTGTGCCGCCTTTTGGTGGCACCGCGCCAATTCCCGACGCCCAATCCAAAATACGGCTCGGCTGCCGGTCCGGACGACGGACTCCTTGCCACAGCCTCCGTAGAGCTGATGGAATTTCCGCTCATTGCAATCTCAGCCTCGGAGATCCGCGAGCGGCTGGTCAGGGGAAGATCGATAAGGTACATGGTCCCCCCTGCCGTTTACGACATCCTTATAAAGAAGGGACACTACCGGCAGGCTACGCCTGGAGGCGTTTAAGTGCACATGGGATCGAACCCAGAAAAGAAAGCAACCAACACAGCCGCATTCGGGCACGCAGGAGTGCCGGAGGCGGTGACGCTCGACTTTGCCTCGCAGTGGGTGCGCACGCGCCTCTCGGAGAAGCGCTACCGGCATGTGGCTGCGGTGGCGCGCCTGGCCGGGAGGCTTGCCACCAAAAGTGGTTGCAACCCCTACCTGGCTGAGCTGGCCGGCTGGCTGCACGACGCCTGCAAACAACTGAAGGACAGAGAGCTGGTGTCACTAGCCGAGCAGCAGGGGCTGAAGCTCCTGCCCATAGAGCGAGCAAGCCCCCACGTGCTCCACGGACCGGTGGCGGCAGGCCTGGTGCGACGCGAGCTCAATCTGACAAACGAAGAGGTTTTGGACGCCATCAGCCAGCACACGCTGGGCGAAGCACCCATGGGACTGCTTTCCAAGGTCGTCTTTCTCGCTGACTGCCTGGAGGAAGGGCGTCCGCAGGAATATGCCGGTCCGATATGGGAAGCTCTCGATTTAGACGGTGCCTTCGACATGGACAGGGCCGTCCTCACAGCCTGTGATTTGAGTCTGAGATCCTTGATCGACGACGGCAAGCCGATTCATCCCAAAACCCTGGAAGTAAGAAACTATTACCTGGACCTCCTTGCCCACAGGTAGGATGAGAACCTCGAGCCGGCGCGGCAGAGGCAAGCGGCCCGCTGGTGCGGGCCGCTTGCCTCTGCGGCCTCGATGCAATACTCGCGCTCACATTACTGTGAAGCCAGCGTCTCGTCGTCCATCATGCCCGGATCATCGGCGCCGGTGTCCACCACAAGCTCGGTGTCGGCTGAGCTTGTGGGCTCGGCTGCGGACGTGTAGCTCACCGGGATGGTCGAGTTGAATGTCGCGCCGTCCATGGTGATCGACTTG
>DATNRD010000051.1:0-7967 GCA_036703665.1 Candidatus Obscuribacterales bacterium | reverse complement strand
ATGACAGTAAAGGTGCTCGGAATGACAGTAAAGGTGCTCGGAATGACAGTAAAGGTGCTCGGAATGACAGTAAAGGTGCTCGGAATGACAGTAAAGGTGCTCGGAATGACAGTAGAGGTGCTCGGAATGACAGTAAAGGTGCTTGGGTTGACGGGAAGGTGCGCCGAATGACGGCTATGGGTCCGCTGGCAATCACCTGCACCTGGTTCGCCATCCTATGAAAAAACTTCTGGCAATAAACTTCGGCGGCATAGGCGACGAGATCCTTTTCTTGCCGACTTTGCAAAGCATCCGCGCGCACCGGCCGGACTGGCGGATCACGCTATTGCTGGAGCCACGCTCACGCTCCGTGGTGGAATTGACAGATCTCGCAGACGCAGTGGAAACCTTCGACATAAAGAAGAGCCCCCTCCGCCCGCAGGACTTGCTGCATCTTCTTGTCCTTATAAGAGGCGGCGGGTATGACGCCGTTATCTCGTCCGGCAGCTCCCCGTTGGTGGCCGCCTTGCTTTTCATGTCCGGCATTCCGGTGCGCGTCGGTTACGACAGCGGTCCCATTTCCCGTCTGCTGCTCACCGGCGCCGTGCAGTTGGAGCGCGACCAGTACGCAGCGTTCATGTATCACGACCTGGTGTCCGGGTTGGGGATCAACTGCAAGCCGGGGCTTCCCGCGATCAAGGTGGCAGCTGAAAGCAGGGCACGCATGGAGCAATTCCTAGCCGAGCATGGCGGTTACACCACCGGTGACGACCAGAGCCGGGCCGCCGCAGGCAGCAAGGCGACCAGGCAGCGCATAGTCATGCATCCAGGCACAAGCAAGCTGGCCATCGAAAAAGGAATCGACAAAACCTGGAGTCCACAGTGCTGGGCGGAGCTCATCGACCGGCTGGCGAGCAAGGAAGACCTGGAGGTGATCCTGGCCGGAGGTCCTGACGATCGCGAAATAGTCGCAGAGATCTCGGCCCGGGCATCCTCGAAACGCTTTCTAAACGCCTTCGGTCACACCGCAAGCCTGTCCGATCTGGCTGCCCTTATGGAGCTTGCCAATCTCCTTGTCTGCGTCGACTCAGCCCCGATGCACATTGCTGTTGCCCTGGGACGGCCTGTGCTGGCCATGTTTGGACCGACGGACGAGGCAAAGTTGCTGCCGGCGGACAAGCGTTTCCGTGCGCTGCGCGGCGCCGGTACCAGCCCTGACAGGGACGTCTTCAGGAGACCCGCTGCGCGTCAGCGACACCGTCTCCGGACTGCAGCCGGGACTGGCGTTCAGCTTCAGCCTGAAACTGTGTTCCAAGCTGTGCTGGATCAATTGTATGCAATATCAAGCCCAGGAAACTCTCGGGAATTCCGTCCTTGACCCCTTCGCCCTTGTCTCCGACCACAGACAGCAGCGCCTCGACGACCTGGCCGTCGAACTGCTTGCCGCTGTACTTCCTGAGTTCGGCGGCGGCTTTCTCGTAACCGATGGCCTTGCGGTAGGGACGGTCGGTAGTCATGGCATCGTAGGCATCGGCTACCAGGATGATTCTGGCTCCCAGCGGAATCTTATCCCCGACGAGATGATCGGGGTAGCCGGAGCCGTCCATGTACTCGTGGTGATGAAGCACCCACTCCCTAGCCCGCCCGAGGACAGGGATGTCGCCGATGATTTGCGCGCTGCGCACCGGATGCTGAGCCATGATCGCCTGCTCCTCAGGTGAAAGGCGCGCCGGCTTCCAGAGAATAGACTCGGGCACACCGATCTTACCCACATCATGCAGGATGCCTGCCAGCTCCAGGTCTTTGAGCACGTCGTCGGGCAAGCCCATAGCTCGTCCTATGGTGACAGCGTAGCGGCTCACCCTCAAGCTGTGTCCTGACGTGTAGTCGCACTTAGCATCCAGAGCATCGGCAAGCGCCCGGATGGTGGCCATGGACAGCTCTTCCAGTTGCGTAAGCGCCTGCTGGAGATCCTTGAGAAGCTGCTCGTTGTGCTTCTTAAGCTCATATGCCTCGAGCGCGCGCCTGACCGTGAGCTTGAGCTCGTCGGCGTCCCACGGCTTGGGAATGTACTTGTAGACGCGCCCGGAGTTGATGGCATCGATGAGCGCTTGCACGTCGGTGTAGCCGGTAAGCAAGATTTTCATGGCGTCTGGCCGAACGTTCAGCGAAGCCTCGAGCAACTGGACGCCCGTCATGTTGGGCATGCGCTGGTCGGTGACGATGAGGCTGATGTCGTGTTCCTTCAAGACCTGGAGCGCCTCCTGGCCGCTCTCGGCCGTGAACGTCTCGTATTCCTCGCCAAGGACGCGACGCAAGAGCCTGAGATTAGCTGGTTCATCGTCAACTACCAGGATCTTGTGAGGCATGCCTGTATTCCTTAAAAAGAGCTTCTCGCTGCGGCTCCCGACCCGATCATAGCTCCTGTTCGATTGCGACCCCTGCGGTCACGGCCGGCTGAGCCTTCAGAGGGATCTTGATCCTGAACGTGGTTCCCTTACCCTCGCTGCTTTCGAACCAGATTTGACCGCCGTGCTTCTCAATAATCGAGTGACAGATAGAAAGACCCAGTCCCGTGCCCTGGCCGACAGGCTTGGTTGTGAAGAACGGTTCAAAAATTTTACTCTGATCACCTGCTTTAATGCCAGGCCCGTTGTCTGCTATGGACACTATAACCCATGGGTCATCCAGTTCTGTTTTGATGCTTACACGGGGATCGGGACAATCGGATAGCGCCTGGGCCGCATTGGAAAGAATGTTTACCCAGACCTGATTGAGCTGTCCCGGATAGCATAAAACCGGCGGCAGCACGGCAAAATCCATGTCCACCGGAATCTTGTCGCGCCCGTAGTACTGGCTGAGGATCTTCAAGCTGGACTCGATGCCCTCCTGGATGGAGGCTTCCTTCAGCTCCGCCTCGTCCAGCCGGCTGAAGCTTCTCAAGTTCTTGATGATCTGCCTGATCCGTTCCGAGCCCTCGCCCAGATCGGCGATGATGTGGTCGAGGTCGGTGACGAGAAAGTCGTATTTGAGCTCCTTCTTGAGCTCGTCTACCGGCTGGCGGTACTCTTTCGGAACGGAGTCGAGAGCCGAGATTATTCTTTGCAGCTCCTTGAAGTACTCGCGCAGATAGGGGAGATTGCCGTGGACAAAATTGACGGGATTGTTGAGCTCGTGGGCAATGCCAGCCACCATGCGTCCCAGCGAGGCCATCTTCTCCTGGTGAATGAGCTGCGACTGCATAGTACGCAGCTCCAGCAGCATGGCATCGAGATGGAGGTTCTTCTGCACCAGATCTCTGTTTTTTCTGGATAACTGCTCCACCAGTCGCGCATGTTCTATGGCAATGGCCACCTGACCGGCTACGGACTTGATAAGCTCCAGTTCGGACGCCGTCCAGTGCCTGCGCCTTTCGCACTCACCGATGAGAAGCACCCCCATCGACTCGACACCGTACATGATTGGCTGCACAATTAGCGAGCGAAATTCCAGACCGGCAAGCTCCTCCCTTACCTCCTTGAACGACCACTCGCGGATTGGCTCGTCAAAGACGAAGGTCTTCCTTATCGTTCCATCCTCGTCATTCTGCTCGTACCTGGATTTGCGCTCGAGCATGAAACGGCAAAGTTGCTCGCTCAATTGCTTGTGGTCGTGGTCGTGCTCGTCCCTGGTCGCCTCGAAGACAGCAGGAGCCTCCGACTCAGATCCTGGTGGGCAGATGATGGCGCAGCGAGTGGCGTTGAGCGCGGAGCTCAACTGGCTAACCGTCGTCTTCAGGATCTGGTCCAGATCGAGCGTGCTGCGCACAGCCGAGCTTATCGAGTTAATCAGATGCTCGCGCGCAGCCTGCGCCCTGGTCTCGGCCACCAGGCGGGTGTTGGCGGTGAGCTGATCCCTCAGCCTGCTTGCTCCCTGCTGGGCAACCCGCGACATATGCTCGCAGAACAAACCCCACACGAAAGCTACGCTAACCAGGATGGTGCTGCGCGCCAGGATTCTCATCCAGAGCTTCTGGGCATAGGCCGCCGCCAATCCCTGCTGGCGCGAGGGATCGATTAGATAGGGCAGGAATGCCGAATTCGACGCCACCAGAACGCCGACGTAAGCTGCCGACACGGCGCCTGCCGTAACGAAGATGCCGCGCCGGCTGAAGGTGTGGCTGGAAAGCAGGATGGGCAACAGGTAAAGGAAATAAAGGTCGGAGTCGATGCCGCGCGTCACATATACAAGCGCCGTCAGCGCCCCTATATCGAGCGCGAGCAGAGCGGCATTGAAGCGTCCCAGGTTGGTCTCGCCCCGCAGTTTCCCCTGCGCCAGGATCACCAGCCCGGCAAAGGCATAGACGGCGGCTCCGCCGACCACCATCTCGACGGAAGCCAGATCTACGTCCGCTCTGGCAAACCAGCCGACCAGCAAGCAAAGCCCCAGGCCGGCAAGAGCAAAGGTCAGCCGGAAATAGAGCAGCTGTTCGGTCTTCAGGAAAAGGTCTATCTCTGGGTCCTTGTACATGGCCTTTACAGGTACTCGGCCGCCCGCTTGTAGACCTGTGTGGCTTCCTGGAAGCGCCCCAGCACTTTCAGCGTGTTGCCCCAGTGCTCGTAAATATCGGCGTCGTACGGATCGATCTCCGAGGCCTTCTGAAACTTCTCCAGAGCCACCTCATTCAAACCGAGCAGCGCCAGAGTCTTGCCCCAGGCAAAGTACATCGGCGCGTCGCCCTCGAAAAGCAGCGATGCAGCCCTGAACTTCTCGTCGGCTTCCACCAGCTTGCCCTGCGCCAGCAAGACATGCGCCAGAAGCGAGTGGGCCTCGCCGCTGTTCGGGTGGTCCCGCAATACGCTGCCCAGGACCTCCACGCACTCGTTGAAGCGGTTCTGTGCCTTGAGCGCCCTGGCCATAACGAGTTGTGCCTCCAGATCGGTCGGTGCTATCTCCAGCAGCTTGAGCGACCGTTCGAGCACGAGGTTGTACTGGGAGATCCCCATGAGCGCTTCCAGGCACTCCTTTTCCGGATTGAGGCAGCTGGGATCCTGTCGCACGGCAATCCGGTATTCGCCCCTGGCCTCTTCCATGCGACCGAGGGCTTCCAGGCTGCGCGCCGCATGGAGATGGCAGAGGCCATTCGTTTGCTTGAGCTTGAGGCACTGGGCGAATCTGTCCAGCGCCTCGGCATGCCGCCCCATCAAAGCCAGGCAACACCCCCACGCATCAAAGACGAGATAGTTTTGAGCATCTTCGGCTGCCGCTTTCTGGAAGTGCTTCTCGGCCACCTCGGCGTGACCGAGCGCCATCTGGGCATATCCCATCCAGAGGTTCATGGACGGATGCTCATATCCTTTGGCTCGCGACTGCGCGAAGCTGTCCATCGCCTCCTGGTGCCGCCCCAGGAAAAGGCGGGCTATACCGAGGTAAAAGTAGATTTCTCCGGATTCCGGGTTGACCTCGAGCGCCTTTTCAAAGGCATCGGCTGCCTGATCGTGCTCGGCAAGCGCGTTGTAGACCATGCCCAGGTTGAGCCGCCCATCCACCAGCGATGCATCCACGTCGACAGCATGCCTGAGCTTCTCGGCTGCCTCCTCCAGTCGCCCCTGGCGAAAGAGGTTGACGCCCCAGTCGTTGTAGGTCAGCGCCCGTTGCCTGGCGGTCAGTCCCCTGTTGCCCTGGCTGACGGCCTCCTGGTAATGCCTGGCGGATTCGTCCAGGCGCCCGAGCGCCGCCAGCGCCGCTGCCCAATTCCTCTGCACGATGGCCAGATTGTTGTTGAGCTGCCAGGCGCGCTCGAAGCACTGGATCGCCTGCTCCGGCTGTCCCATGGCCGCCAGCGTCATGCCCAGGCCATTAAACGCTTCCGCCATGTTGGCATCCATCTGGCATGCCTGGCTGAAGAACTGTTGCGCCTCCGGGTACTGGCCCATCTGGTAACTGGCCAAGCCGGAGAGGTAATAGGCCGACACCAGTTGCGGGTTGAGCCTGCTGGCCTGGTTGTACTGCCCGAGCGCCCCGCGGTAGCTTCCCATCTGGGCCAGCGCTATGCCCCAGTGCAGGTGCCCCACGGCAAAGCCGGGCCTCATCTCGCAAGCGTCCCTGAAGCACGCCATGGCCTCGGCCGGCCGGTTGTCTTTGAGAAGCGAGAGCCCGAGGTGGTAGTGGGCATCCGGAGAATCGTAGCGCACGGACAAAGAAGTCTTGAGGTGCCGCTCGGCTTCCTGACAGCGCCCCATGTTGTAGCAAAGCATGCCCAGCTGGTATTCGATTTCCGGGTCATTGGGTTGCTGTGAAGCGTAGCGGAGCAGCACGGAGTGTGCCTCGTCCCAGCGGCCCTGACCGACGAGATCGCCTACCAGCTGCATTATCTTGGCTGCCACGTGTCTACCGCTTGCCCACCGGGAGTCGCACCCGCTCTGTGAAAAGTATATATTGCCATTAAGCTTTCTGTTTTCGCCGGCAGGCGAGCCTGTACTCAGCCGCGCTCCCCCTTAACGGTTGCCGTCGGCGCCAGCTCCTCCTCCTGGCTGCGCTGGAAGCGGAACTCTTCACCGTTGCTGAAGGCAAGTTTACAGCCGGTCACCGGTGCCGGTGCCGACCTCGCACCTTTACTGTCATTCCGAGCGGAGCGAGGAATCTCCGCCGGAAACGAGGCCGCTTTGTGTTGTCGGGCCGAGATTCCTCGTCGCTTCGCTCCTCGGAATGACATTATGGGTATTGCTCCTCGGAATGATGGATATTCCGAGCACCTTTACTGTCATTCCGATTCCGGCCTACCGCGGGCCAGGTTCGTCCCGCCCGGGGCGACAGCGGCCGCCGTACACACGTTTTGCTTTCCAGTTCCAGTCGAACGAGCGGCTCTGCGCCACCGCCACGGCAGAAGAGGAGGCGCCGCCTGCCGGTTAGGTGGGAACGCGGAGCCAGAACGTGCTGCCTTTGCCCTCTTCACTTTCCACGCCAATCGATCCGCCGTGGGCCTCAATTATGGCTTTGCATATGGGCAGCCCGAGCCCTGTCCCGCCGCGCTTGCTGCTCGAGCCGGGAACCTGTTGGAATCGCTCGAAGACCGCCTGTCGATAAGCCTCTGGAATGCCGGGGCCCTGGTCGGTCACCCGTATCTCCGCCCAGTCAGCGCTCTCCACCAGCCCAACGGTCACTGTCGCCCCATCAGGCGAAAACTTGACGGCATTGCCGAGCAGGTTGACCATGACCTGCGACAGGCGCCCGCTGTCGGCCAGGACTACGGCATCGGCGGCGGGCAACTCAATTTTTATCCCTCGCGCTTCTGCCAGGGCAGCAACTGCGTCGGCCGAGCGCTGCAGGATGGGAAGCAACGCTGTCTCCGCGATTTCCAACTCCAGCTTGCCGGCCTCCATTTTCTCCAGATCGAGAAGATCATTTATCAAATTGATCGACTCGTGGATGTTGCGTTTCGCCGACGCTACTTTGTGCTGTCCCTTATCGGACAGCCCTCCCCAGGCGCCGGTAGCCAGCAAGGAGAGGGTGCTTTGCACCGCTGATAGTGGCGTACGCAGGTCGTGACTGACCATGGCCACGAACTGTTGTTTGAAACGCTCCAGTTCTTTGCGCTCCGTTATGTCATGGGCCACGCAGAACATGGATTGCTCGGACTCCGACCAGTGTCCTGACCAGCGCATGTCGATCGAGCTGCCGTCCTTGCGCAGCACCTTGTTCTCGAGCGGGCTGGTCTGCGCCTTTTCGCGCACCTTCTCGGCCCACCGGCGGCAAGGCTCTACCTCGGCTGTTTCCACCACCTCGACCCAGTTGCGCCCGACCAGCTCCTCCGGCTTGTATCCCCAGAGCTGCACACAGGCAGGGCTGACCGCCGTGAACTTCCCTTCCGCGTCGATTGAACAGATGACGTCAGCCGCGTTTTCGATGGCGGCCCGCTCCTTGCGCTGGGCTTCCGCGATGGCGACGGCCGCCTCGTGGATGACACGATCGAGCCGGGCGATTTCGTCCTCGCCCTCCAGCGGCGGGGA